>NZ_JBSRVX010000013.1:0-128590 GCF_055134745.1 Actibacterium sp. | reverse complement strand
AACGCGGCAATGGCCAGCGCCAGAATTTCCATCAGCCACTTGGTCCGACCGGTTGCCCGGTTTAGCAACAGGGTCATGCGAACATTGCCAAATTTGCTTTGGCAGTACGAAATGCCAAGTGCGGCAACGAGAACCATCAACTGTTCGACAATATCCAGATTTCCGTGAATAGGCGAGTTAAATACAGATCGACCAAGAACCTCTACACATCCTTGAACCATCAAGATCATTACCACCACGCCGGCGATCATGGCCACAAACCATTCGATTGGTTTCAATATGCTATCCAAACCCTGGATTACTCTTTCCATAGCTATTATCTCCATTGGAACCACCCGGCAGGCAGACGCCCCCAGGTAGCTCTTGTTAGCGTGGATTTCAGAATCGGGCTGGAACTACTTGTTTTCTTCGGCCAATTTGAGAACAGTATTTAGAAGCTCTTGAGCCGGAAGCCCCTGATTGGTGGCAGCTGTAACCCACGCGTCCCAGCTCGGCTTTGCAGCGGCCTGAAGAATTGTCGAGATTTCGGGACCAACTGGAATGCGTACCAAGCCTACATCCGTGAAAATCTTTTCGTTTTTCTCGTCAATCTCAGCGTATTGTGCTATCTGATACTCATATGAGGGCATAACAGCCTCCGCGAGTAGATCCCTGTACTGTTGCGGCAGGGCTTCGTAAGCATCTTTGTTAGCTGCGATTGCGCAATGTAGCGAACCAATCGTCCAATCTTGCGTCACCCAATCCGACACCTCATGCAAGCGATAGGCTGCAAAGGCATAGGTGTAAGGATAGACGAGGCCGTCAACCAAGCCACGCTCTAGCGCCTGGTACATATCGGGAGCCGGAATCGTCGTGGTCGATGCACCCAGCCCACCTTCACCAAACAACGCTGCTACACCGCCAGAAGCATTCAGACGCAAGCCTTTCCAAGCTTCTTTTGTCATCGGCGCATCGCCACGGCCCATCGCCTGATAGGCTGGCAGCAGTGCGGCTATCATGGGCACGGAATTCCAGCGCGCGAATTCTTCTGCCACGGCAGGAACTTGATAGAATGCTTGATAGACCTTGGCCCGTTGCAACATACCTTCGATCGGCAGATAGGCCAGATCGATAGCGCCCAATGCCGGGGTCTTGGAGGGGTGATAGATGGGGCAGAACATACCCGCCTCGAATGCACCCAGTTGCAGTCCGTCAATGTTTTCCTTCGGATCGGACAGAACGCCGCCATATTGCAGTGACAGCTCGAAATTGCCGTCCGTCTTCTGCGAAACGATCTCGGCCATCTTCTCCATACCTTCAGTCTGCCCGCGGCGGTTGCCCCACAAGGACACCAGCCACTTGACCTTGGGTCCGTCCACTTCTGCCGCACCGGCGGCAGTGGCACCAAAGCCAAGCGAGATCGTCGAAACCGACGCTGCGCAGATTGCGCCCAGCACAATTTTACGGGTGAATTTTGTTTTGATCATGTTTGTCCTCCCACGGATATCAGATCACCACGATTTCTTGACAGACCCAAAGGCAGCGGTTTGTGCTCGCCTCCCCCCAAATCTATCAAAACCATTTCAAGTTCTTAGCATCCGCTATGCCACTTGTATATAATGTTTTACACGCCAGACATCGGTTTAAGCAATTTTTTTACGGCCCGGGCGTCAAAAAGCCATCTATATTACCAAGGGATTTGCGTCAGGCCGATCTCTTGACGTGATCCGCGCCATCACGACACAACCGTTGCGGGTGCCTTCTGCTGTTCCAAGGTTAATAAATTTTTGGAACATACAGGTCGTCCGGCAGCACCTTTCGTTCATAGTCGGGATTGAAAACACGTTCTGGCAAGGTGACCTTTTCACTTGGCACCTCGTGATAGGGGATCTTTGACAAGAGGTGCTCGATGCAATTCAGCCGTTCGCGCTTCTTGTCGTTGCCTTCCACGATATACCAGGGTGCCTCGGGAATATTGGTGCGGGCGAACATGTCTTCTTTCGCCTTTGTATATTGTTCCCAGCGCACCCGGCTTTCCAGATCCATCGGGGACAGCTTCCATTGCTTCATCGGGTCATGAATGCGCATCAGAAAGCGCAACTGCTGTTCCTGGTCGGTGATCGAGAACCAGTATTTCAGCACGATGATGCCTGAACGCACCAGCATCCGTTCGAATTCCGGCACGTCGCGGAAAAAGTCTTCGACCTGATCAGGCGAAGCGAAGCCCATGACACGCTCTACGCCCGCGCGATTATACCATGACCGATCGAACAACACGATTTCGCCCCCTGCGGGCAGATGCGGCACATAGCGCTGGAAATACCACTGGCTTTGTTCGCGCTTGGACGGAGCCGGCAATGCGACAACACGCGCAACCCGCGGGTTCAGCCGCTGGGTGATGCGCTTGATCACGCCCCCCTTGCCTGCGCTGTCGCGCCCTTCCATGATGACCAGGACCTTGGCATTTGTGTGCTGCACCCAATCCTGAAGCTTGATCAGCTCGGCCTGAAGGCGCAGCAGGTTCCGGAAATAGACGGTGCGATCCAGCATATCGGGATGCTGTTTTCTGTAGATCTTGCGTATCTCGGCCGACAGCATCGGCTCGCTGAATTCGATCTCGAAGTCCTCATCCAGCGTATCGGCCAGCTCGGCCTCCAGCCAGTCCATGCCGTCGGTATCGTGTTCGCTGTTCATTTGCCCTGCCTGTGGTCATCGGTCGGCGCAATAAGCCCCGTCTGTTCGCTACCAGTCAGTATTGAACTTTTTGTGTCAGCGCGCCTAGCCGGTATAAGCGCTGTCTTGACTCTGCCCGCCGAAGGCCGCATCGAAAGCTCATCATGCTGGATATTCGCCCTGTCGGGTATGTTATCGGTCTATTACTTGTCGCGCTGGCTGGGCTGATGCTGATACCCGCGCTGGCCGATCTTGCCACGCATGAGGCCAACTGGTCCGCATTTCTTGACGCTGCATTCCTGACGGGATTGATCGGTCTGGTAGTGGCCCTGTCGTGCCGGAACGGGCTGGGGCGCAGCTTTTCCCTGCGCCAGGCGTTCTTGCTGACAACCGGCGTCTGGGTCATCCTGCCCTTGTTCAGCGCGCTGCCCTTCATGCTGGGTGCGCCATTTTCCGACTTTACCAATGCCTATTTCGAGGCGGTTTCAGGGATTACGACCACCGGTTCATCCGTCTTTCCCGGTCTGGAAACACTGCCGCACAGCGTGTTGCTGTGGCGGGGATTGCTGAACTGGATGGGCGGGCTGGGCATCGCCTTCATCGCGATGATCTTCCTGCCGATCATGCGCGTGGGCGGCATGCAATTCTTTCGCACGCAAGGCTTTGATACGCTTGGAAAGATCCTGCCGCGCGCGCCTGATATCGCGCGCATGCTGCTGTTCTTCTATCTCTATCTTACGATCGCCTGCCTGTTGTCCTATTTGATCGTCGGAATGACGCCGCTGGACGCAACGGTGAATGCCTTCGCAACCGTCGCGACGGGCGGCTTTTCAACCACAGATGCCTCTTTCGCGAAATACAGCGGCGCGCCGGAATATGTTGGCGCGGTTTTCATGATTCTGGCCAGCCTGCCGTTCATCCGCTTTGTCCAGATGGTGGGCGGAACGGCACGGCCCATGCTGCGCGATCCGCAGGTTCATGCCTATCTTGCCGCAATCGGGGTGTTTGTCGGGCTGGTCTTCGTCTTTCGGCTGATTTCGGATGAAGGCCCGGCAGAGGCAATGTTTCGTCAAAGCCTGTTCAATATCGTATCCGTGTTTTCCGGCACCGGCTTCAGTTCGGCAAATATTGCGCTCTGGGGATCATTTCCGGTGGTGATCGCCTTTCTTGTCGGAATGATAGGCGGATGTTCATCCTCCAGTTCCAGCAGTATCAGCGTCTTTCGCTGGCAGTTGGTGCTGCTGCATATCCGCGCCCAGATCAGGCAGTTGCACGCGCCCGATCAGGTGCTGACGGTAAAATATGACCGACGTACGGTCGAACGTGATGTGATGGACCCGATCATATTATATGTAACCGGCTATATCCTCAGCCTGGGGATTTTGACCATCGCGATGGGTCTGACCGGCACGGATGCAACTTCGGCAATCTTCGCGGTCTGGACCTCGATCGGGAATATCGGTTTCGGGCTTGGGCCGGCTGTTCAGCGCACTGGTACGATGGTCGATTTTTCAGTGGCCGGAAAATGGATCATGATCCTGGCAATGCTGATGGGTCGGCTGGGTTTGCTGTCATTCCTGGTGATGCTGATGCCCAGGTTCTGGCGTTTGTAACCCAAGACCAAAGCAGGCCCGCCCATGACGGGCGGACCTCAAGGCCGGGAAGGGAAATCAGGCCTTCTTCAGCAAATCACGGATTTCTGCCAGCAATTGTTCCTGGCTGGGCCCGGCGGCCGATTCCTCGGCGACCTCTTTCTTCATGGCCGCGTCTTTGACCTTGTTGACCATCTTCACCAGAATGAAGACGACAAAGGCTATGATCAGGAAGTTGATCAGCGCCATGATGAAGTTGCCATAGGCGAAAACTGCGCCGTCCTCTCCATCCGACAGGCGAATCCCCATGCCGGAAAAATCAATCCCGCCTGTGAACAGGCTGATGATCGGATTGATAAGATCACCGACCAGTGATGTCACAATGGCGGTAAAGGCCGCGCCAATGATGATGCCTACAGCCATGTCCATGACATTGCCCTTGGCGATGAAATCCCTGAATTCTTTTATCATCAAGTCCCCCGAAAATTATACAACGTTACAGGGCCGATCGTTTGTCCTCGCACAGGCCCCTGTTCACCTTAGCACGCAAATTCCGGTCTATCTGCCGGAATCTTCCGGCATACTGGTCTGACGTTACGCCCTTTCACGGAGGCCCGATGCCCAGTCTTTCCGATTTTGCGATCACCCGCCGCTGGCCCCCGCGCAATCCGTCGGCCATACAGCTGTATTCCTTTCCGACACCGAATGGCGTCAAGGTCTCCATCATGCTGGAAGAGACCGGTTTGCCCTATGACGCGCACAAGGTCTCGATCATGGATAATGATCAGATGACTTCGGAATTCCTGTCGCTGAACCCCAATAACAAGATACCCGCGATCATCGATCCGACCGGGCCGGATGGCGACCCCGTTGCCCTGTTCGAAAGCGGTGCAATTCTGGTCTATCTTGCAGAAAAATCAGGGAAATTCCTTCCCAAGGACGCGGCAAGCCGTTTTGCCGCGCTTCAATGGCTCATGTTCCAGATGGGTGGCATCGGCCCGATGTTCGGCCAGATGGGCTTTTTCCTCAAGTTCGGCGGCAAAGATGTTTCCGATCCGATCCCGCGCGACCGTTATGTGGGCGAAAGCGCGCGATTGCTGCGCGTATTGGACAAGCAGCTGGACGGGCGCGACTGGGTGGCGGGCGACTATTCCATCGCCGATATCGCCATCTGTCCCTGGCTGAATGGTCTTGTCGGGTTTTACGAGGCCGGGCCGCTTGTGGGTTGGGACGATCTGCAGAACGTGCCCGCCTATCTGGACCGCTTCCTGCAACGCCCCGCTGTCCAGCGCGGGCTGAACATTCCGCCACGCGCCTGATGGCACGAAGGGCGCGGAAACCCCCGCGCCCCTGCATCTTCTTGGTCCAAATACTCCCGCCGGAGGCATCCGCCCTATCCGCGCAAGACGCCGCCTGTGGCCTTGGCAACCTTTTCGACAATCCGGGCGCCGACCGCTTCGATATCCTTTTCCGTCAGTGTGCTTCCCATTGGTTGCAGACGCACGGTGATCGCCAGCGATTTCTTGCCCTCGCCCAGCGCGCCACCCACGAATTCATCGAACACACGCACGTCAGTGATCAGTGCCTTGTCCGCCCCGGCGGCGGCATTGACCACCACCAGCGCCTCGACCCCGGCATCGACGACAAAGGCGAAATCGCGGTCGACCGGCTGCAGATCGCTGGCCACCAGCGCGGGCCGCGTTGCCGTGGCATTGCGCGGGAACGGCGGTTCTTCCAGAAAGACGGTAAAGGCAACTGCGGGGCCTTTGACATCCATCGCGGCCAGCACCTTGGGATGCACCTCGCCAAACACCGCCATCACCTTTTTCGGTCCCAGCGCGATCTGACCGGACCGGCCCGGATGCCACCATGCGGGCGCATCCCGCAGGATCTGCACCTTGGCGGGCGCACCTATGGCGGCCAGCGCCGCCTCGGCATCCGCCTTGGCGTCAAACACATCAATGGCGCGGCGGCTGCCGTGAACGTCTTTCGCGGCCGTGTGGCCGATCAGTAATCCGGTCGCCTGCAAATGCTGCTCTTCGGGCTCGCCGCCATGAAAGGCGGGGCCGACCTCGAACAAGGCCAGATCCATGAAGCCGCGCGCCTGGTTGCGGGCCGCTGCCTGCAACAGGCCGGGCAGCAGCGACGGGCGCATATGGCTCATCTCGGATGAAATCGGGTTATCCAGCATGGTCGCATCCGCGCCACCGCCGAACAGCGCAGCACTGGCCGCGTCGATGAAGGAATAGCTCACGCATTCGTTGTAACCAAGCGCCGCAATCATCCGCCGCGCCGCCCCTTCGCGTTTCTGCATCGGCGTCAGGATCGGGCGCGGCACACCGGCCTGCGCACGCGCCAGCGGGCGGCCGACAAGTTTGGTCAGCGAGGCAATGCGCGCGACTTCCTCAACCAGATCGGCCTGCCCCAGCACATCAGGGCGCCAGGACGGGACATGCGCCATGTCGCCATCCATGCGGAACCCCAGCGCAGTCAGCGTCGAACGCTGTTTATCCGCAGGTATGTCCATGCCGACCAGCGATTGCACCCGGTCCGTGTCCAACAGGTAAGCCCGCGCCGTATCGGGCACCTGACCGGCCATCACGACATCGGATGCCTGCCCGCCGCACATATCCAGGATCATCCGGGTTGCGGCCTGCAATCCCGGTTCGGTCCAGTCAGGGTCGATGCCGCGTTCAAACCGGTATCGCGCGTCGGAATTGATCTTCAGCGCGCGGCCCGTCATCGCGGTGCGGATCGGGTCGAAAAAGGCGGCCTCAAGAAACACGTTCACCGTGTCATTGGTGCAGCCGGTTTCGCGCCCGCCCATCACCCCGGCCAGGCTTTCCACGCCAGTGTCATCGGAAATCGCGGTCATGCCCGCGTCCAGCACGTAATCCTTGTCGTCCAGTGCGGCGAAGGTTTCGCCGCCCTTGGCCGCATGTATCCGCAGGCCCCCGGCCACCTTATCGGCATCGAACACATGCAGGGGGCGGTTCATATCAAACGTGAAAAAGTTGGTGATATCGACCAGCGCAGAAATCGGCCGCAGCCCGATGGCGCGCAACCGCGTTTGCAGCCATTCGGGGCTTGGCCCGTTCTTCACGCCCCGGATCACGCGGCCATAGAATACCGGGCAAGCATCCTGCGCATCGGCATCAATCGTAACGGTGATCGGGCAGGGAAATGCGCCGGGAACGTCGTTCACAACCATCGGCTTCAGCGTGCCCAGACCCCGCGCCGCCAGATCGCGGGCGATGCCGCGCACGCCCAGCGCATCGGGGCGGTTGGGGGTAATCGCGATCTCGATCACCGGATCGACCCTGGCGGGGTCATTTTCGGCCAGCCAGTCGATGAACCGCTGCCCGACCGTGCCATTGGCCAGTTCCATGATCCCGTCATGGTCATCGCCCAGTTCCAGTTCGCGGGCCGAGGCCATCATGCCCTGGCTTTCCACGCCCCGGATCAGGCCCACCTTGATCGTGGTGTCGATGCCGGGGACATAGGTGCCGGGCTTGGCCACCACCACGGTGATCCCCGCCCGCGCATTGGGCGCGCCGCAGATGATCTGCTTGTCACCCTCATCCGTTGCCACCACGCAGACGCGCAGCTTGTCGGCATCGGGGTGTTTTTCGGCCGATTTGATATGGCCAAGGGTGAAATCCGACAGTGCGGCCACCGGGGTTTCGACGCCTTCAACCTCTAACCCCAGATCGGTGAGGGCATAGAGGATGTCATCAAGCGGTGCCTGCGTGTCGAGATGGGTTTTCAGCCAGGAGAGGGTGAATTTCATGTTAGGCCGCCCCTATTGAAGACGAATATGGAAGAATTCATCGGAGATATGCTTGAGGCCAAGCTCTTTGCGTAGCGAGCGGCGCAAAGACACAAGCAGGTCTTTGACGTCAACTTGTCCTGTAGCTTTCGCACTTCTGAATACCTTTTCCGCTTCGGCCACATTGTCCTCGTCTCCAAGCAGATGAATCGACGCCATTGCTTTTTCGAAATCGCGTTCGTAGCCGCCGCCAACCCGAAGCGAAGAATCCTCAATGACACGATATGCATCAATAAGAAAACTTACTCGCTGAGCCTTTTTCAAACTGCGATCACTCGAACGGGAGGATGCATACATCGTCAATACCGCACCTAATAATGCGCCAACAGCGACGTTTAACAATCCCCAAAGTTCCGCAGGGACACCCCAATTCACCGTGACAACCCCCCGCTCAGCGTCGGCACGTCCAGTGCCGAGAACCCGTAATGGCGCAGCCAGCGCAGGTCGGAATCGAAGAACGCGCGCAGGTCGGGGATGCCGTATTTCAACATCGCCAGCCGGTCGATACCCATCCCGAACGCAAAGCCCTGCCATTTGTCGGGATCGACGCCTGCCGCCGCCAGCACCTTGGGATGCACCATGCCAGAGCCCAGGATTTCCATCCAGTCGTCGCCCTCGCCCAGCCGCAGGCTGCCGCCTTCCCAGGAACAGCGGATATCGACCTCGGCCGAGGGTTCGGTGAACGGGAAATGGCTGGCGCGGAACCGCAGTTCCATGGTGTCGACCTCGAAAAACGCACGGCAGAATTCTTCCAGCACCCATTTCAGGTTGGCCATACTGATGTCCCGGTCGATGGCCAGCCCTTCGACCTGATGGAACATCGGCGTGTGGGTCTGGTCATAGTCCGACCGGTACACCCGCCCCGGCGCGATCACCCGGATCGGCGCGCCGGTCTTTTCCATCGCCCGGATCTGCACCGGGCTGGTATGGGTGCGCAGCACATGCGGCGGGCGGTTGTCGCCGGGCGCGCGGTGCATATAGAACGTGTCGAATTCCTGCCGCGCCGGGTGATGCGGCGGGATGTTCAGCGCGTCGAAATTGTACCAGTCGCTTTCGATCTGCGGGCCTTCGGCGACGGCGAAGCCCATATCGGCGAAAATCGCGGTCACTTCTTCTGTGACCTGGCTGACGGGGTGGATGGTGCCCGCCCGGCGCGGACGGCCCGGCAGGGTCACGTCCAGCCATTCGCCGCGCAGCCGTTCATCCAGCGCCGCATCGCCCAATGCGGCCTTGCGGGCGGACAGGGCGCTGTTTACCTCGTCCTTCAGTGCGTTCAGGGCGGGGCCCATGGTCTGGCGCTGTTCGGGTGTCATGCCTCCCAGTTCGCGCATTTTCAGGCTGATCTCGCCCTTTTTGCCAAGGGCAGTGACGCGCAGGTCTTCCAGCGCGGCCTCGTCGGTGGCGGCGGCGATGGCGCCCAGATATTTCTGCCTCAGATCGTCCATGCGGACCCCCCTGATTTCGTTCGGGTTCCTGCTATCACAGGCCCCCCTGAATGCAAGCCGCCCCGACCCCCGGAACGACAAAAGCCGCGAGACCCTTGCGGGGCCCGCGGCTTTCAAACTTTTCCCGGATCGGGACGTTACGCCAGCGCGGCCTTCGCCTTGTCGACGATGGCGCCAAACGCTTCGGGCTCATGCACGGCCAGATCGGCCAGAACCTTGCGGTCCACCTCGATTCCGGCCAGCGACAGGCCGTTGATGAAACGCGAATAGGTCAGCGATTCATCGACGGAACGCACGGCGGCGTTGATCCGCTGAATCCACAGCGCGCGGAAGTTGCGCTTGCGGTTCTTGCGGTCGCGGGTTGCGTATTGGTTGGCCTTGTCGACGGCCTGGGTCGCGGTGCGGAAATTGCGGCTGCGATTGCCGTAATAGCCTTTGGCGGCCTTCAGAACCTTTTTGTGACGGGCGTGGGTGACGGTTCCACCTTTGGTACGGGACATATCAGAACCTCCTTAGCGCGCGTAGGGCATCATGCCCTTGATGATCTTCTCATCAGGGGCCGACAGCGTGGTGGTGCCGCGTGCATTGCGGATGAACTTGGTGGATCGTTTGATCATGCAATGGCGCTTGCCTGCCTGGCCGGTCAGGATACGGCCGGTGGCCGTCACTTTGAACCGCTTCTTGCAGCTCGACTTTGTCTTCATCTTGGGCATTTCCGTCTCCTTGGTCTTGGGCGGTGAACGCACGACTCGGCATGCCACATTGGCCGGTCGCGCGGATTATGGAAGCTGCCCTATAAGCGGTCATCGGGCCGCTGGCAAGGGCTCAGTTCAGGATATGGGCAAAGACGCGGGTAAAGGCGATGGGCACTTCCTGCAAGGAATAACCGGTCGGTTTCGTAACGATCGCCGCCAGAATGAAACCACCCGCCGCGATGGCCAGCACGGCGGCGGCGCGGGGGCTGCGGCCCTCGGAATAGGCGCTCAGCAGGGCTGGAAGCGACAAGACCCCGAACAGAACCCCCAACACCAGGTAATAATCACTATTCATACTGAACCCGATCTGTATCGGGCGATGTTATTCCGGTCCGGCGCCCAGAATCAATCTTTCATCTGCGGGTGCGACGCGCAGGATATTGGTGGTGCCCGGCTCGTTGAATGGCACACCGGCGATCACCACGATCTGGTCGCGCCCGGTGGCAAAGCCGCCGTCGCGGGCGGCGCGGGCGGCGCTGACCACGGCCATCTTGAACCGCTCGACCTCACCGGTGATGAAGCAATTGGTGCCCCATGTCAGGCACAGACGCCGGGCCGTGCCCACAAAGGGCGTCAGCGCCAGGATCGGAACCCGAGGACGTTCGCGCGCGGTCAGGGCCGCCGTGGTTCCGGAATGGGTGAAACAGCAGACAGCCTTAATATCGGCGGTTTCGGCGATTTCGCGGGCAGCGCCAACGATGGCGCTGGCCACCCCGGCGCGCAGATCGTCGCGGGTGGATTCGATCATGTCGGAATAGTTGGGGTCGCTTTCGACCTCGATGGCGACATTGTTCATCGTGCTGACCGCCTCGACGGGGTATGCCCCGGCGGCGGATTCGGCCGACAACATCACCGCATCGGCCCCCTCATAGATGGCGGTGGCCACGTCCGATACTTCGGCGCGGGTCGGCATCGGGCTTTCGATCATGCTTTCCAGCATCTGGGTGGCCACGATCACCGGCTTGGCCGCCGCGCGGCAGGCGCGCACCAGCCGCTTCTGGATGGGCGGCACGTTCTGCACAGGCAGTTCCACCCCCAGATCGCCACGCGCCACCATGATTCCGTCAGATACGGCCAGGATTTCGGGAAATGCCTTTACGGCGGCGGGTTTTTCGATCTTCGACAGGATGGCGGCGCGACCTTTGACCAGGGCGCGCGCCTCGATCACATCCTCGGGCCGCTGAACGAAGGACAGGGCCAGCCAATCAACGCCCAGTTCGCAGACAAACTCCAGATCGCGCCGGTCCTTGTCCGACAATGCAGCCAGCGGCAGCACGACATCAGGCACGTTCACACCCTTGCGGTTTGAAATCCGGCCGCCCGCAATCACGGTGCAATTGGCGAAATCCGCGCCACAGGTTTCGACGCGCAGCCGGATCTTTCCATCATTCACCAGCAAGGACGCACCGGGCTGCAGGGCCGCGAAAATCTCGGGGTGGGGAAGGGTCACGCGCTGCGCGGTGCCCGGTTCCGGCGACAGATCGAAGCGAAAAGACGCGCCTTCGGCCAGGTCTTCACCGTCGCCGGCAAAGGTGCCGCAGCGCAGTTTGGGCCCCTGAAGATCGGCCAGAATGGCGATGGGGCGACCAAGATCCTGTTCAATCTGGCGAATGATGGCGTGGCGCTCGCGGATTTCGTCATGCGAGCCGTGGCTCATGTTCAGGCGAAAGACATCGGCGCCCGCCTCGAACAAGGCACGGACCATGGCATAGTCGTTCGATGCCGGGCCCAAGGTGGCAACGATCTTGACATTGCGATGGCGTCTCATGTGGTTCTCCGGCTTGTTGTATCTGCGGGCGTGGTGTGTCTTGCTTCTACATGGGCGATTTCGGCATCAGTGACAACTGGCGCTTGCCCATCCGATCGCCTAGACCGGTGTGGCCCGGAAAAGTTACAAAGATATGACCTATTGCCCGTTTCATGTTCATGGTGAACAGCGTAACAGCCGCTGGCTGATCACCTGCGACCATGCCAGTAATGTCGTGCCGCCCTTTGTGGCGGGCGGATCGCTGGGCCTGTCCGATGAGGATATGAACCGCCATATCGCGTTTGACCCGGGGGCGGCGGGTTTGGCGTGTAATCTGACTGACGCATTGCAAGCCACGGCGATCCTGTCCAATTTTTCACGGCTGGTAATCGACCCCAATCGCGGCGAAGACGATCCCACGCTGCTGATGCGGCTGTATGATGGCACGATCATCCCCGCCAATGCCCATGCGGATGCGGCCGACCTGCAGCAACGGCTGGAAAAATGTTATCGTCCCTATCATGATGCGCTGGCACATCTGGCCGCGCGGCGCACTGACACGGTGATCGTGTCGATACACAGCTATACACGGCAACTGAACGGGCGGGCGCCGCGCCCGTGGCATGTGGGTGTGCTGTATGCCGCCGATACCCGGCTTGCCGCGCCATTGCTGGCACGGCTGCGGGCGCAGCCAGACCTGTGTGTCGGTGAAAACGAACCTTACGGCGGCCATTTGCCCGGCGACGCCATTGACCGTCATGCCGAAGCCACAGGCCGCCCCAGTGTTTTGATCGAGCTGCGAAATGATCTTATCGTGGATGATGACGCACAGGTGCGCTGGGCCACGCGGTTGGCACCGGTGCTTGAATCCGCGCTGCGGGACGCCAATCTTTGACCAAAGGAGAGATCCATGGATGACCAGACGCGCACCCGTATCGAAGCCGCCGCATTCCGTCGCCTGCAACAGCACCTGATGGAAGACCGGCCCGATGTGCAGAATATCGACCTGATGAACCTGGCCGGGTTCTGCCGAAATTGCCTGGCGCGGTGGTATCAGGAGGCCGCCGCCGATGAGGGCGTCGAGATGAGCAAGGAAGAGGGCCGCGAGGCGTTCTACGGCATGCCCTATGATGACTGGCGTGCGGCCAACCAAACCGCGGCCAGCCCGGAAAAACAGATGGCCTTCAAGGAAGCCTTTGCCCGGAATGTCGGTGACAAGACATAGTTCCGCATGGCCCCTTTCGCCTGTGGGGGCAATGGTCTAACCTGAAATCCGCATAACCGATGGGATTGTCGAGATGACACAACGCCTGCACCTGGTCTTTGGCGGCGAGTTGGTGGACCCTGCGAAATCTGCCTTCAAGGATGTGGACAAGATGCATATCGTCGGTATCTTTCCCGATTATGCCTCGGCGTTTGCCGCCTGGAAAACCGAGGCCCAGCGCACCGTCGACGATGCCCATACGCGGTATTTCATTGCGCATCTGCACCGACTGCGCGACGAGGAAACCGCCGCCAGCCCGACCGAGGAACTAGGGTCCTAACCCGCAGCCCGATGGCCCGGAAATCGTTCTCTTTGCTGAACCGCATGCGCGCCTGGCTCAATCCGGCGGTTCTGCATAAT
Source organism: Actibacterium sp. (assembly GCF_055134745.1). Classification (NCBI taxonomy): domain Bacteria; kingdom Pseudomonadati; phylum Pseudomonadota; class Alphaproteobacteria; order Rhodobacterales; family Roseobacteraceae; genus Actibacterium; species Actibacterium sp. The sequence continues at coordinate 114,946 of NZ_JBSRVX010000013.1, read as the reverse complement.
ACGCTGGTTGAAAACGAAACCTCGGGCGGCGGGGCGGCCTTGTTGCTCGACCGGCCGCTGCGCCCGGATCGCCCCCGCCCGGCGGGGCGTTTGATCTGGTTTCATGATTCATCGGTGGGCTCGGCCGCCCAGCTTGGCGATCTGGCCGCCGCGATGGATGAAGAGGCACCCGGGCTAAGCTTTCTGCTGACCAGCCATACGCATCAGGTGCTGTCACCCGCCGCCATGGACATCGCGATCCTGCAACAACGGCCGCCCGTTAACACGCCGGGCGGCGCGCGTGCTTTTCTGGATCACTGGAAACCCGATCTGGCGGTTTTCTTCGCATCGGCGCTGCCGCCGGCGCTGGTCGCCGAAGCGGCCCAGCGCGCCATGCCGATCTTCGCGATCTGCGATACCGCCCTGCCAGCATCGGCGCGGCCAATGTTGCGCCGCCTGGACAAAGCCTTTGCCGTTGATGACGCGCAGGCCGAAATTCTGCGCCGACGCGGCCTGCCCGACGAACGCACCGCAATTGTGGGCCCTCTTTATGCCAACCCGCCGGTGCCGCTGTGCAATGAGACCGAGCGTGAAAATTTCGCACGCCTGCTGGCTGGGCGCCCGGTCTGGCTGGCGGCCCAGACCACCGCGATCGAGGACGTCGCGATGATCGGCGCGCATGCGGGGGCGGCACGGCTGGCGCATCGGTTGTTGCTGATCCTGGTGCCCGATGACCCGATGCGCGGCACCGCCGTCGTGCAAGAGCTGCGCGCGCGGCGCTGGCGCGTCGCGCAGCGATCCGCAGATGAAGAGCCCGACGACGAAACCCAAGTTTACGTCGCCGACACCGAAGGGGAAATGGGGCTTTGGTATCGGCTGGCACCGGTTTCGTTCATGGGCGGCAGTCTGGATGGCACGGCCAGCCACCCCGCCGACCCCGCCATTCCGGCGGCATTGGGGTCGGCCATTCTGCACGGCCCCAATACCGGACCATACGCGCAGATGTATCAGCGGCTTGACATGGCCAAGGCCAGTCGTATCGCCCGGGATGGCGAGGGTTTGACGCGATTGCTGAATGTCGTCATGGCCCCCGACAAGGCCGCGGTTCTGGCGCAGGCCGCCTGGGAAGTGTCTTCGGGCGGAGCCGAAACCATATCACGCATTGCCGAAACGCTTCTGGCTGCGCTGGACGCGAAACAGGAGCACCCATAATGCAGGCGCCCGACTTCTGGTTCACCCATCCCGACCGGCCCGCCCTGGCCGCACGTCTGCTAACCCCTTTGGGCGCGATATATGCGGGGGCTACGGCACGCAGGCTGTCGGGCGACAGCGGGTTTCGCGCCACGGTGCCGGTGATCTGCGTCGGCAACCTGAACGCGGGGGGCACCGGTAAAACGCCGACAGTGATTGCCTTGGTGGCCTATCTGGCCGGACTTGGACGCCAACCGCATGTGGTTTCGCGGGGGCATGGCGGGCGTCTGACCGGGCCGGTCCGGATAGACGAAACCCGGCACAGCGCCGCCGATGTCGGGGACGAGCCGCTTTTGCTGGCGGCCTTTGCCCCGACCTGGATTGCACGCGACCGCGCGGCCGGAGTGCAGGCCGCGCAAAAGGCCGGGGCGGATGTGATCGTTCTGGATGATGGTTTTCAGAACCCCTCGGTCGCCAAGGATCTGTCGATCGTGGTCGTCGATGCCGTGACCGGTTTCGGAAATGGCCGGGTTCTGCCCGCCGGCCCCCTGCGCGAACCTGTCGATATCGGGCTGGCGCGGGCCGATCTTCTGCTCTCGATCGGCGAGGATGCCGCGCAGCGCCTGTTCGAGGACGCCTGGGCGGGCCAGATCACCGTGCCGCGCCTGACCGGCACGTTACGCCCCTTGCCCACGGGCATGGATTGGGCCGGATTGCGGGTTCTGGCCTTTGCCGGGATCGGACGGCCGGAAAAGTTCTTTGCGACATTGCGCGGCCTGGGCGCCGCGGTGATCCGGGCCGAAGCCCTTAGCGATCACCAACCCCTGACCGCCGCCCTTATGACACGCCTTGAAACCGAAGCGCGCCTGCGCAACGCGCAGCTTGTCACCACGGAAAAAGACGCCGTGCGGCTGCCGCGCAGCTTTCGCCCCAAGGTCGTGACGCTGCCGGTGCGGCTGGAGATTGCCGATATGCCCGCATTGATCGCCGCATTGGAAAAGATCGGTATTACCGCTTTGGATACCGCGCCCTGATCTGAGCACCGTCCTGGTCCAGCGCCGGGGCGGCCTTGTCCAGTATCAGTTCAGCGTTGGAAAAGCTCATCGGGCTGCGCAGGCCGGGCACGCCGGCTGCGTCGATCTGCATCTTGCGATGTATCACCTGAGGGTCGGCAAAGACATCGCCCATGTCATTGATCGGCCCCGCCGGAACGCCACGCGCTTCGCAGGCCGCCAGCAGGTCTGATCTGGTCTTGCGGCGGGTCTGGGCCGTCAGGGTTTCGGTCAGCGCCGCGCGATTGGCCAGGCGATCGGCATTGGTGGCAAAGCGTGAATCATGCGCCAGGGCCGCCAGCCCCAGCAGATCGCACAGCCGGGCGAATTGCGTGTCATTGCCGACCGCGATGATGATATGGCCATCAGCGCAATCGAATACCTGATAGGGAGCCAGATTGGGATGTGCATTGCCCATCCGCAGGGGCGCCGCGCCGGTGGTCAGGTAATTCATCGCCTGATTTGCGGTGATGGCGGTGGCAACATCCAGCAATGCCATGTCGATATGCTGGCCCTGCCCGGTTGCCTGACGTTGATGCAGGGCAGCCAGGATTGCGGCCGCGGCATAGACACCGGTGAAAATATCGGTGACCGCTACGCCGACCTTTTGCGGCTGGCCATCAGGTTCGCCGGTAAAGGACATCAGCCCGGACATGCCCTGGATCACGAAATCATAGCCAGCGCGATGGGCATAGGGCCCGGTCTGGCCGAATCCGGTGATCGAACAATAGATCAGCGCCGGGTTCAGCGCCGACAGGGCCGCATAATCCAGCCCGAATTTGACCAGCCCGCCCTGTTTGAAGTTTTCGATGACGATATCGGCATCCGTCACCAGATTGCGCACCAGCCGCAGATCATCCGCCTCACGAAAATCGACCGCAACCGACCGTTTTCCCCGATTGCAACTATGGAAATAAGCCGCAGAGCGATCCGCGCCCCGATCCACGAAGGGCGGACCCCAGCGGCGGGTATCGTCCCCGCCGGGGGCTTCCACCTTGATGACATCGGCACCCAGATCGGCCAGCATCTGCCCCGCCCATGGCCCGGCCAGAATCCGGGCCAGTTCGACCACCTTCAACCCGGCCAGCGGTGCGGCCATGGTTTATTCCGCCAGCGCGGCGTCAAGTTTCTTTTTCAGGTCGGCATAGCTGAGATTCCCCAGAATCTCGTCCCCGATCACCACTGACGGTGTGCCGGAAATGTCGTGCTCTTTTATCATCGCTTCGTAATGGGCATACATCGCCTCTGCCTTGGCCCCATCCGACAGGCACTGATCCAGTTGCGCCTCGTCCAGCCCGGTGGTCAGACCGATACGGCGCAAATTCTGCGAAATCGTCACGGGCTTGCCGTCACCGATCCATTCTTTCTGCTTGTCGAACAGCATGTCGACCACGCCGAAATACCGTGTGTCATCGCCACAACGGGCCACCAGCGCGGCCCAGATACCCGGCGCGTCGAAATAGACCTCGCGGTATTCGAACCGGACCTTGCCGGTATCAATATAGTCGGCTTTCAGGCTGGGATAGACTTCGTCATGAAACCGCGCGCAGTGAGGACATGTGAAAGATGCATATTCGATCAGCGTGACAGGTGCATCCTCTGCCCCCTGCACCATGTTCTGAATCACGATTTCGGACTTGTCCGAATCCGTCGCCGGCATTTGCGAATTCGTGGCGGTGCTGTCGGCGGCGAAGGCCGCGCCAGTATTGCCTGTCGGCGCTGCCAGCCAGAGTGCCCCGACAGCGGTCAGGGCAATTGCAGTATTTCGGATCGGCATGTGGTAGGGTCTCCTTACCGTTTCTGGCGGGATAGAACGTTTCTGCCCAGCGATTCAAGCGCAGCGCGCAAAGATGCATCGGTAACACCGTCTGACATCTGCGCGGCCTGCGCCACTGTCTGCGGGTCGGGCCGCCGGTCCGCACGAGGGGCCGGTTGAAAAACCGCCTGCCCTTCGGCAAAGCCGGTCGGCGCGGTCTGAGTCAGATGAATCCGCGAAATCGCAGCATAGCCATAGCAGGCATTCACCTTCTGGCGGATCTGTTCCTTCTGCATTTCCAGCATCGGGGCCTGCGCGCCGGTTGTCAGCACCGTCAGCGTCGCGCCAAAACCCTGATGCCCGTAATGGACTTTCACAGGCAGGGCGATACCGGCAATGTCTTCGCCCACGATCTCGGCCCAATGGGTCAACAGACGTGTCACGGCAAAACCGCGCGTTTCACCGGCATGGCGAATACGATCCGTCAGCAGGCTGGCGGTTCGCTCGAACCCCCGCTTGCGCCGTTTCGGCCCGTCTTGTGTCAAAGTGGTGGCCATGCTGCCTGTCATTCGTCGGTGTTGACGCTATTCTAGTGCACGACAGGCAGCACGCCAGACAAATAGCAGAACAGGGCATAAAGTTTGCGTTATTGCGATATGAGCACGGCATTGTTGGATTGGTATGATCGCCATGCCCGCGACATGCCCTGGCGGGTGGGGCCTGCTGCGCGGCTGGTCGGCATCCGCCCCGATCCCTATGCCGTCTGGCTGTCCGAGGTGATGCTGCAGCAAACCACTGTCGCGGCGGTGCGCGCTTATTTCCTGCGTTTCACCGCGCGCTGGCCTGACGTTGCCGCGCTGGCCGCCGCCGCAGATGCCGATGTGATGGGGGAATGGGCCGGCCTTGGCTATTACGCGCGGGCGCGCAACCTGCTGAAATGCGCCCGTGTCGTGGTAAGCGATCATGCCGGGCAGTTTCCCCGGACCCGGGCGCAGCTTCTGACCCTGCCCGGCATCGGCCCCTATACCGCATCGGCCATCGCGGCCATCGCCTTTGATGAACCCGCAACGGTTGTCGATGGGAATGTCGAACGGGTCATGGCACGGCTATTCGCGGTTGAAACGCCCCTGCCCCTTGCCAAACCGGAACTGACCGCGCTGGCCGAACGCCTGACACCCGTAAAGCGGCCCGGCTGTCATGCCCAGGCGGTGATGGATCTGGGGGCCACGATCTGCACACCCAAAGCGCCCGCTTGCGGCATCTGTCCGCTGCGCAATCCCTGTCAGGCCCGCGCCCAAGGCATCCAGGCCGAGCTGCCCCGCCGCAACCCCAAAGCGGCCAAGCCAACCCGCCATGGCATCGCCTATATCGCGCGGCGCGATGATGGCGCCTGGTTGCTGGAGCGCCGACCCGATCACGGGCTGTTGGGCGGCATGCTGGGCTGGCCCGGGTCAGACTGGGGCGATGCCCCGGCGCCATCACCGCCGCTGGCCACAAACTGGCGCGATCCGGGGGCCGAGGTGCGCCATACCTTCACCCATTTCCACCTGCGCCTTGCGCTGCAAGTGGCGGATGTGGCGGCCGACAGCATACCGACGCAGGGGCAGTTCATGGGTCCGGCTGAATTTCGCCCGTCTGACCTGCCCACTGTGATGCGAAAAGCGTTCGACATTGCGCAATCGGCTTTGAAACCGGACTGAGCGGGCGGTATCATCCGCCCATGATCCGTACCAACCCACCCTGCGCCCTGCCCTTCTGGCTGTCGCTTGCCCTGATCCCGCTGGCGGTGCTGGCGGCCCGGGCTGGGGGATGGGCGCTGGTCTTGCTGCCCCTGTCGGCATGGTGGCTGATCACGGCGCTGGACATGGCCTTTGGGCAGAGCTCCGACAACCCCGACCCCGACAGCGGCGCAGATCTGTTCTGGCACCGGCTTGTCACCCTTATCTGGGCTCCGATCCAGCTGCCGCTGATATTCGGCATGATCTGGTGGGCCACCCACAGCACCCACCTGAACACCGCCGAAATCATCGCGCTGTTTTTCGGCGTCGGCGTCATTTCCGGCACGATCGGCATGGTCTATGCCCATGAACTGATGCACCAGCGCAACCGGGGCGAACGCTGGCTGGCCGATCTGTTGCTGGCCTCGGTGCTCTACAGCCATTTCCGATCCGAACATCTGCTGGTGCATCACCCGCATGTCGGCACCCCGCGCGATGCGGTGACGGCCCGCTATAACGAAGGCTTTCATCGGTATTTCTGGCGGGTGCTTACCCATTGCCCGCAATCTGCTTGGCGGGCCGAGGCGCAACTTCTGGCGCGCGGCGGGCTGCCTGCCTGGCATATCCGCAATCCGTTCTGGCGCTACGGGGCGCTGCAAGGTGCGGCTGTGGTTCTTGCCTTCGCCATTGGCGGCTGGGCCGGGGTCGCGCTGTTTTTGTGGCAGGCGCTGGTGGCGATCTGGCAGCTGGAACTGACCAATTATGTCGAACATTACGGTTTGACACGCAAAAGGCTGGATAACGGGCGCTTTGAACCGGTCTTGCCGCGCCACAGCTGGAACGCGAACCATCGCGCGTCAAACTGGTTGCTGATCAACCTGCAACGTCATTCCGACCACCATACCAAGCCCGACCGCCGCTATCCGCTGCTGCAAACCTATGCCCCGGATGAGGCGCCCCAGCTTCCCTTCGGCTATCCGGCGATGACCGCCCTGGCCATGGTGCCACCCCTGTGGCGGCGGCGGATGAACCCGCGTGTGCGTGCATGGCGGCGGCAATTCTATCCCGAGATTTCCGACTGGGCACCCTATAACCGCTCCAAAAAGGTCTGACCCATCTTCTTGGCACAAATACTCGCGCCGCAGGCATGCGCCCGGAACGGGCGCATATATGAAAAAAGCCCCGCCGTTTGCACAGGCGGGGCCAGTAGGCGCCGTGGTGTCAGGCCACAGGCGCCGGCGGTAAACCGTATTTGAGGGAATTCAGTTGGGGCGATCTTCCATTTCGGCGCGGATCTGCTGGCGCAGAAGGTCGATCGGGATCGCCTTGCCGTCGCGCTTGAAGCACCAATAGGTCCAGCCATTACAGCTGGGCGCGCCTTCCAGCGCCGCCCCCACTTGGTGGATCGACCCTTTGACATCCTGGGCCACCAGCGTGCCATCGGCGCGCACCTTGGCCGTCTTGCCGCGCGGCGATGTCAGAACCTCGCCCGGGCGCAGCATGCCGCGTTCAACCAGCTGGCCAAAGGGCACGCGCGGCTCGGCCCGCTTCGATCCGGTGACCCCCAGCGATTCCGCGTCGAACTTGCGCACATTGGCGATGCGGGCCTCGGCAACCTTGCGATAGGCTTCCTCGCGTTCGATCCCGATGAAATCGCGGCCCAGTTTCTTGGCCACGGCACCCGTTGTGCCGGTGCCAAAGAACGGGTCCAGCACGACATCGCCCGGATTGGTGCTGGCCACCAGAACGCGGTGCAGCAGGCTTTCGGGTTCCTGGGTCGGATGGGCCTTGTCACCGGCGGCATCTTTGATCCGTTCATGTCCGGTGCAGATCGGCAGCACCCAGTCTGACCGCATCTGCACCCCTTCGTTCAGCGATTTCAGCGCCTCGTAATTAAACGTGTATTTGCTGGCTTCCTGCTTGCTGGCCCAGATCATCGTCTCATGCGCGTTGGTCAGGCGCTTGCCGCGGAAATTCGGCATCGGGTTCGACTTGCGCCAGACCACATCATTCAGCAGCCAGAAGCCCTGATCCTGCAACGCAGCGCCGACGCGGAAAATATTATGATACGATCCGATCACCCAGATCGCGCCATTTGGTTTCAGGATGCGCCGGGCAGCGGCCAGCCAATCGCGGGTAAACTTGTCATAGGCAGCAAAACTGGCGAATTGGTCCCAGGCATCGTCTACGGCATCGACGCGGCTGTTGTCGGGGCGATGCAGATCGCCCTTCAGCTGAAGGTTATAGGGCGGATCGGCAAAGATAAGATCGACCGAATTTTCGGGAAGTGCATTCATCACCTCCACGCAATCGCCGGCCAAAATCTGGTTGAGCGGAAGCGCGGACGCCCCCTTTTGTTTGGTCATGGTCTTCATCTCTGCCCCTGTCCCCGCGCCAGTTTCGGCGTCGCGTTGTTGTGGATAAAGATGAGTCAAAGGCGATTCGCCGTCAATTTCTTTTTTGAATCAATCACTTATAGATTTTTCTTGATACAAGATATTGTGGACAGGTTTGAACGAACGTCTATGGTGTGGGGTAACACCCAGATTTTGAAGCGCCAAAAGATGCGCTTTTGCGCCATAACCCATATTTGTATGCCAGCCATAGCCGGGATGCTGTTGCGCCAAATCCACCATGATCGCGTCGCGGCATGTTTTGGCCACAATTGACGCCGCCGCAATCGACAGGCTGCGCGCGTCGCCCTTGATGATCGCACGGCCTGCGCAGGGCAGATCGCGGGGCAACAGGTTGCCGTCGATCAGCGCCAGATCGGGGGCAACGTCCAGCCCGGCAATCGCCCGGCACATCGCCAGATGGGATGCGGCCAGAATGTTCAGCCGGTCGATTTCCTCGACGCTGGCATGGGCGATAGACACATCGGCCACGGCCATGATCTGTGCGGCCAGAAGCGCACGCCGGCCTGCGGTCAGTTTCTTGGAATCGTTCAGCCCTTCGGGGATGCGCGCCGGGTCCAGCCGGACAGCGGCAGCGGTCACCGGCCCGGCCAGCGGGCCACGCCCGACCTCGTCCACGCCCACGATCATCCGCGCCCCTTCGGCGCGGGCGGCGTTTTCAAAGCTGAAATCGGGCATCATGGGTGACATGGGCCATGTGATTCACGCTCTGGCCCATGGGCGCAAGAAAAATCAGCGGCGCAGGCTGCCGATCACATAGCCCTTTTGCAGCAGGCATGAGGCATCATAAGCATCCTGCCGCCCGTTGGGGCCGCGCAGGTCGATCGCGCAGGATCTGGGCAGGTTGGCCCGCAGGCCCGACCGATCCAGACAAGACCCGGTGAAAACATTCCGTGATCCGCCCTGCGATCGGACACGTTGCAGGCATTGCACCGGCAAGGCGGCTGCCTTCTTGCCATATCCTTTCTGCACAGGCGGGTGATAGGCTGCGGGCGGGCGGCGGTATTGCGGCTGTGGGTAATATGCCTGTGGCGCGGGTTGCCGGGTATATTGCTGGGGCGGGTTTCTGTTTTCCATCGTCTTGGCGATGCCAACCAACGCCGCGAAGCCCAATAACAGGGCCGCGGCCTTGTCACTGTTGGTATCGGCATGGGCGGGGGCCGCTGTCAGCCCTGAAAACGCCAGAGAAAGCGACAGTAAACCGGCGGTCATTTGCTTTTTCATATCTTGGTCCTTGGTCGATGTCCGTTGCGGGCCAGCCCCGCAGGCGACGTTATGGGCCAAGCATGGGCGCCAACCCCCATTGTCATGCAATAACAGCACAGTTCAGGCCCAAGCCGGCGTGGCTGTATCGCGATGATATTGAATAACCGCCCGCAGTGACCCATTGTGACCGCATGAAAAAGCGCATCTTCCTTATCCTTGGCCTGACCATGCTGACTGCCTTGCCAGCGCAGGCCGGATGCTTTGCCGATTACAAGGCCAAGCAGGACAGCCCCCTGCGCCTGCATTACGGCGTGATCGAATTGCCCGATGCAGCCTGCGCGTCACGCGCCGCCGCCAAGCAGGAAATCGAACGCCGCATTTCCCGTGACCGGTGGAAGCTGCTGAACGTCATGTCCGTCTTCGCCCAGGACGGGCTGGCCGAAAGGAAAGACAGTGCCGGGCAATTCTTCCTCAAATACTGACGGGCGGCGCCTCTCGGGGCATATCGTCCCGATGGGCGTTTCGGCGATCGTGTTGATCTTGCTGATCGCGGCGGTCCTGCTGTTCATCAACCTGCCCGACGCCAATGCCTTCAATATCCGGGTAGAGCGGATATTCGTCGACAATGACGGGCTGAACGCCCCCAGCGACATCCGGTTGCTGGAAATCCTGGCGCAATCCGGCACCGCCTTTTCCGATGTGCTGGCGTCTTATCGCATGATAATCTTGGTGCTGCTGATCTTTGCCACCGCGCTGCTGATCGCGTCGCTGGTATTTCTGGCGACGATCATAGCCCTAAACCGGCGGATGGACGAAATCGAGCGCGCGGGCATCCATATTACGTCGCTGCTGATCCGGCGGGCCGAAAACGCTGTGGTGCTGAACAACATGGAATTCCACCTGACCGAGGCCGCCATTGAAACACTGGCGGTTCTGGCCGAGGCGCGCATGGACGATGATGTGCTGACCGGCGCCGAGATCGAGGCGACGATTTCAGGCCGCAATGCCGCCGATTGCGACGAAGCCGCCGGCGCCACCCGCATCAAACGCCTGCGCGATGCGCTGGGCAATCAGATCGTGGGCGAACTGTTGGTCAAGAACATCGCCCGCAAGGGATACATGCTGTCGATCGACAAGGATGTCATTCGCATGGTGTGACTGGTGACCCCGGATGGATTCGAACCATCGACCTACCGCTTAGGAGGCGGTCGCTCTATCCCCTGAGCTACGAGGCCACGGGCGCAGTTGTCACCGCAAATCGGTTCTTGTTCAACCCTTCTCGATATTGCGTTGGGTGCTGCATGCGAAGGGGCTTGGAAATACGGATTGTTTACCGCTAACTATGAGAGCAGTCATATCCAGGGGCAAATCAGTGACACAATCCATGCCGCCGCGCCCGCGCCGCCCATTGACCCTTCGCGATGTCTCCGAGGCATCGGGGGTCAGTGAAATGACCGTCAGCCGGGTTTTGCGCAATCGCGGCGATGTCAGCCAGGCCACGCGCGACCGCGTTCTGGCGGCGTCGAAAAAGCTGGGCTATGTGCCCAACAAGATCGCGGGGGCGCTTGCCTCGCAGCGGGTGAACCTGGTGGCGGTCATCATCCCGTCGATGTCGAACATGGTTTTCCCCGAGGTCATGACCGGCATCAGCCAGGTTCTGGAAGACGGCCCGCTGCAACCCGTTGTCGGCATTACCCATTACAAACCCGAACGCGAAGAGGCGGTGCTGTTCGAAATGCTGTCCTGGCGACCTTCGGGCGTGATCATCGCCGGGCTGGAACACAGCGAGGCCGCGCGGGCGATGCTGATGAATGCCGGTATACCGATTGTCGAGATCATGGATACCGATGGCGAGCCGGTGGATTCGGTCGTGGGTATTTCGCATCGGCGCGCGGGCATCGAAATGGCACGGGAAATCGTCCAGGCCGGTTATCGCCGTATCGGGTTCCTGGGAACCAAGATGCCGCTGGACCATCGCGCCCGCAAAAGGTTCGAAGGCTTTACCGGGGCGCTGGCCAAGGCCGGGGTCGAGATGACCGATCATGAATTCTATTCCGGGGGGTCGTCCTTGCTGAAGGGCCGCGAAATGACGGCCGCGATCTTGCAGCGCAGCCCCGATCTGGATTTTCTGTATTACTCGAACGACATGATCGCGGCGGGCGGGCTGCTGCATTGTCTGGACAACGGAATTGAGGTTCCGGGCAAGCTGGGGCTGGCCGGGTTCAATGGCATCGAATTGCTGGATGGCATCAATCCGCGGCTGGCGACAATGGATGCCTGCCGGCGCGAGATTGGCACGAAGGCCGCCCAGATCATTGCCCAATGCACGCAAACAGGTGCCAGCAGTGCGGGCGAACGGGTCGAACTGACACCGCGCCTGCAGATCGGGGATACGCTGCGCCGCGGCTGACGGTGCCTGTGGGCGTGGTAGACAAGGCGGGTTCATTGGTGTTTAACGCCTGCAAATTCCACCCGTTTGCGCGGGATGACATGGGGCCAGCATGACGTCCGTCTCGATTGTTATTCCGATGAAAAACGAATCCGGCAATGTCGCGCCAGTGATCGCTGAAATCGTGGCCGCCTGTGACGGGCGCGCCGACTATGAGATCATCGTGGTCGATGACGGATCGACCGACGATACCGCGCAGCAGGTTCGTATGTTGCAGGCGAGTCATCCCAATCTGCGCCTGCTGCAGCATGCCCGTTCAGCGGGCCAGAGCGCCGGGGTTCACAGCGGCGCGTTGGCGGCGCGGGGACGTATCGTTTGTACGCTGGACGGCGACGGCCAGAACCCCCCCGCAGAACTGCCAAAGCTGTTTGCGCCGCTGCTGGACGATGTGACGGGGCGCTTGGGGCTGGTCGCCGGGCAACGGGTGGCGCGGCGCGATACGGCGTCGAAAAAACTGGCTTCGCGTTTTGCCAATGCCGTGCGGGCGTGGGTGTTGAAGGACGGCACCCGCGATACGGGCTGCGGGCTGAAAGGGTTCCGGCGCGATGCGTTTCTGGCCCTGCCCTATTTCGATCATATGCACCGCTATCTGCCGGCCTTGTTCCGACGGGATGGCTGGGATGTGTTACTGGTCGATGTGGCGCATCGCGACAGGCAGGCTGGCACGTCAAATTATAACAACCTGCAACGCGCATTGGTCGGGATCCATGATCTGATCGGCGTGGCCTGGCTGATCCGCCGCCGCAAGAAGGCCCGCGCCACCGAGGTAGACAATGGCTGAGTTCCTGTTTTCGCTGCTGCATGTGGATGGATGGCCCGAATTCTGGTGGGTGATCGTGGGGCTGGGCGGACAATTGCTGTTCACCGCGCGGTTTTTGGTGCAGTGGCTGGCATCGGAAAAGGCGCGCCGCTCGGTCATTCCCATGGCATTCTGGTATTTCTCGATCGGCGGCGGGATCATCCTGTTCGCCTATGCGGTATACCGCAAGGATCCGGTTTTCATTCTGGGCCAGTCGATGGGGCTGGTGATTTATATGCGCAATCTTTGGCTGATCCATGCCGAACGCCGCAATGGATGATCGAGGGCGCTGGATTCTACCTGCCGGGCTGATCGTTCTGGCAATCACGGCGCTGCGGTTGCTTCTGCTGGTCTTTAACCGAATGGATCTGTTCGTGGACGAGGCCCAATATTGGCTATGGGGCCGCGATCTGGCTTTGGGCTATTACTCCAAGCCGCCGATGATCGGCTGGGTGATCGGCCTGACGACACGGTTGGCCGGCAGTGATGCCGCGTTCTGGGTGCGGGCACCCGCGCCGGTGCTACACGGGATCACGGCGATGATCCTGGGCCATATCGGCGCAAGGCTGTTCGGGACCCGCGCCGGAGTTCTGACAGCATCCGGCTTCGTGACGCTGCCCATGGTGTCGCTGGCCTCGATCCTGATGTCGACCGACACGGTGATGTTCCCGTTTCTGGCACTGGCGCTTGCGGCCTATCTGCATCTGTTGCGGGGCGGCAGCCATGGAACGGCGCTGTTGGCGGGGCTGGCGCTGGGGCTGGCATTCCTGTCGAAATACGCAGCGATATATTACCTGATCTGCGCGGTACTGGCTGCCATCGCCTTGCCCGCGGCCCGGCCACGACCAGGCACCGCCTTGCTGATCCTGCTTGCCTTTGCCGTGGCGATTTCACCGAACCTGATCTGGAACGCCCAGAACGGGTTTTCGACGGTCGAACATACATTGGACAATGCAAATTGGGTGCGCGATCCGGGAACACGGGCGGGTTTGAATCCTGGCGCGCTTGTTGAGTTCCTGGTCAGTCAGTTCGCGGTGTTCGGGCCGGTTCTGTTTGGTGGCCTGATCTGGATAGCGGCGCGGTTCCGGTATCAGAGCCCCGATCGCAAGTTCCTGCTGATCTTTGCGCTGCCGGTGCTGGCGGTTGTCTGCGTACAGGCGTTGTTGTCGGGTGCCTATGCCAATTGGGCGGCGGCGACCTATCTGGCGGGCACGGTCGCGGTTTTGCCATGGCTGGCGCGCGGCTGGCGTGTCGGCTCGTTCGTGATCAATGGCGCGCTGGCGGTGGCGCTGCCCGTGCTGGGGGTATTTGGCGCGGCGGTCATCCTGCCCGGTGGCCAACCGGCCCTGGCGCGTTATATGGGACGCGCGGACATGAGCCGCGCGCTTATCGACACCGCGCGCGCCAATAATCTGGATACGATCGTGGCGCAGAACCGCGATGTGCTGGCCGATCTGTTCTATACCGGTCGCGACAGCGACATGCGGTTTTTCGCGGTGCCGGTCCGGGGTCGCGCACCCAACCATTATGCGCTGAAATACCCCTATCCGGGGGGCAGTGGCCGGGTTCTGTTCGTCAGCGACACCGCTGATCCGCCGGCCTGCGCCGCAGGCACAGAGGCCTTGGGGCGGATCGCGCCCCAAACCGGTGCCTATCGCGGGAAACCGAAGACGCTGTTTGCCATTCCGGCCGGGTGCTGGGCAGAGGGCTGAAGTTGGTCCGCCAGTCATTCGGATTTACGGAAAATTATCGGCAGCATGGCTGCGCAGATCAAGTGATGGTTAACCCGCACGCCCGATCCTGCACCTGATGATACCGGGTGGAAAAGGTGGTGCAGCGTGGGCTTTCTTACCCACAGGGGAACTGTTCTTGATGGTGTTCTTGCAACGCCATCGCTGATTGCCCGTCTGGACATCGACAGCGCGGGGCAGTTGGTGCTGACCGATAACGGCGCGGGCCATCATGTCGAATTCGGGCTGACCATCGGTATGCTGGCGCAGATGGTGGCCCATATCGTCTATCCTCCATCCCTGCCCAACACTGTTCAGATCGTGCTTGGTGGCGAGATGGTCCGGCTGGGGCAGGACGATATCGCGCTTGTCGCCACGTCCCCAGACCCGGCCAGCATTCCCCTATACGCGAACAGATCAGGCCTGCAAATCGACAGACTGTCCGCGATAGCGGTCGATCTGGCCGGGCAGACAGTTATTTATCTGGCACCGGCGTCAGGGTCCGGCATCGCGGGTTTTCAGCTGCATCCGAACGGGTCGCTGACGCCAGTCACAACCCTTGCCGATGGACCGTCGATCTATGCGGGGGGCATTGCCGCGATGGCCCGTGTGACGCTGGCCGGGGAAACCTATATCGTCGCGGCTTCGGCCACGCAGAACGGATTGGGCAGTTTTCAGGTTGCGGCTGACGGCAGCTTGACCCCGGTGCAATCGCTGGGCGCTGCCGAGCTGCTGCCGATTGCCACCCCGCAGATGCTGCAGGCGGTGCAGTTTGGCGGCACCACATTCGTGATAGCCGCGTCGGCGGGCAGCAGCAGCCTGACCGTTCTGCAGATGGGCGCAGACGGGCAGATGGTCGCCGTGGATCAGGTAACCGATACGCTGATCACCCGCTTTGCCGGGGCGGATCTGATTGAAAGTTTCACCTATGGCGGCAGGGTTTTTGTTCTGGCGGCGGGGCGCGATGACGGCCTGTCGCTGTTCACCTTGTTGCCCGACGGGCGGCTGATCCTGCTGGAAACGCTTGCAGACACCGCACAGGTCGGGCTGGCGCATATTACCGATATCGCCACCCGCACTGTCGGGGCCGAGGTGCAGATATTCACCCTGTCGGGAACCGATGCGGGGATGGAACAGTATACATTCACCCCCGGCGCGCTTGGCGTGGTGCAGTCTGCAACCGGCCCGTCGCTGGCGGGAACTGCGCAAAACGACATGTTGGCGGCGCGGTCTGCCGGCTCTGACCTGGATGGCGGGGCGGGCGATGATATCCTGATCGACGGGGCTGGAATTGATCGGCTGACCGGCGGGGCCGGGGCCGATCTTTTTGTGCTGTCGCCCGACGGGCAGGCCGATACCATCACCGATTTCGAACGCGGGCGCGACAGGCTGGATCTGTCATCCTATCCGATGTTGTATGGTCTGTCCGGCATCACCGTGACGCCAACCGCAAGCGGTGCCATCCTGTGGGTGCGGGGCGAGCAGATCATCCTGAACAGCGCCGACGGGGGCACCATATACGCCAGCATGTTGCGCGATTCCGACATCGTGAATGTCAGCCGTGTGTCGCTGGATACATCAGGTTCGTTGCCGCCCCCAGTGATCGAAGGGGATGCGGCCAACGATCATGTTGTTGGCGGGGCCGGCGTGCAGGCGTTGTTCGGTTGGGGCGGTGATGATCTGCTGACGGGCGGCGCCGGTGCCGACACGCTGGACGGCGGCGCGGGCATTGATCTGGCGGATTATTCGACCGCGCTGGCGGGGGTGGTGGTCAGCCTGTCGCAACCCGCCAGCAATACGGGCGACGCCGCGGGCGACAGCTTTGCCGGCATCGAAGGTCTGTCGGGCAGCCCGTTCGACGATATGCTGACCGGCGATGCAGGCGGGAACATCCTGCGCGGGCAGGCGGGGGATGACCTGCTGATCGGGCTGGAGGGTGACGATACCCTTTGGGGCGGCACGGGCCGTGACCGGCTGGAAGGCGGCATGGGCAACGATACGCTGGATGGTGGTGACGGGAATGACCAGATCCTGGGCCATGATGGCGATGACATCCTGTGGGGCGGGGCTGGAAACGACAATATTTCCTCATCGGACGGGAACGACATCGTGCATGGCGGTATTGGCCACGATCAGATTGGCGGCGGTAATGGCGATGACCGGCTGTATGGCGATGCCGGGAATGATACGATCGGCGGTGGGCCGGGCAATGATTTCATCGATGCGGGCGATGGCAATGACGTGACCAGCGGCGGTTACGGTGCCGATTTGCAATATGGCGGTCTTGGTGATGACACGATGGCGGGCAGCTATGGCAATGACGTCATCTGGGGCGGGCCCGGCAATGACAACCTTGGCGGCGGCACCGGCAAGGACCAGATCCATGGCGAAGACGGCGATGATGCAATCGGCGGCGGCAGTTTCGATGATATGGCATGGGGCGGCGCCGGGAATGATTTCGTCGCCGGGGGCGATGGCAATGACCAGTTGTGGGGTGAATCGGGTGATGACATCCTGAATGGCGGGTTTGGCGATGACATCCTGTCGGGCGGCACCGGTTCAGACCTGTTCGTGTTCAACGATCTCATGTCAGGTGAGGTTGACCAGATCACCGATTTCGAACCCGGTGTCGACCTGCTGCGACTAAGGGCTGTGGCGGGGGGCTTTGGCGGGCTTTCGATCACGGCGCATGCTGCGTCCGGTGGCACGGTAATCACTTATGGCGGCCATATGATCGTGCTGGCGGGCATCGACATCACACAAGTGGATACCGGCGATTTTGTGTTCATATGACCGGCAAAAGTCTTTGCAACCATCACGGATTCAGCAACAGTTTGTAAACCATGCCCGCCTAACCTTGGCCTTATCCGAAGGGCGGCAGAACGCGGCCCCGACAATTGGGAAGGGGCAGGCATGGCGCAGCATATACGTATTGTCATGGCGGTGCATCATCCGGAACCTGACTATCTGCGCGCACAGATCCAGTCGATCGCGGCGCAAACGCATACCGACTTTTCCGTTCTGTTCGTCGCGGCAGATTGTCGTGCATCCGCGCTGATCAAGGCAGAGGCGCGGCGCGCCGGTCTGACCCATACCATCGAAACCCCAGCCAACCCGCTGGATGTGGTGCGGGCGTTCGAATTCGGGCTGTCGGCGGCTCTTGAGGCGCTGCCAAGGGCCGATTTTTTCGCGCTGGCCGATCAGGATGACGTCTGGCACCGGTCGCGGCTGTCGCAGGGTCTGGCATCGCTTGAACGATCGGGGCGCGATATGGTGCATAGCGATGCGCGCGTCGTCGACAGTGCCGGACGGGTGCTGCACCGCTCGCTGTTCAAGCTGGAACAGCGGCGCAAGGCGGTCGACCTGCGCGGCTTGCTGTATCGCAACACCGTTACCGGCATGACCACGTTGATGACGCGGCGGCTGGTTCAGGCGGCATTGCCGTTTCCCGCGCAGAACGGCGTTCATTTCTATCACGACCTGTGGCTGGCGCTGGTGGCGCAGGTCTTGTCGGGGCTGGCCTATATCGACAAGCCGCTGGTCGATTACCGCCAGCATGAGGCGAATACCGTTGGCGCAATCCTGAAAGGTGCGCGGCGGCACCGGTTTGGCAGTCGGGCCTGGCTGCGGGGGCGGGCCGCCTCTTATGCGCTGGCGATGTATCTGGCGCGTTGTCTGGTTCTGCGCATGGGGCAAACGCCCGCAAACCTTCCCCGCCTGAACGCGCTGAAGCCCTTTTTGGGTCGCATGACGCTTGGCCCGCGTTTTGTTCTGGACGGGCTGGGCCTGCTATTGCGCGGTTTTCCACAACTTGCCGGGGTCGCCATCGGCTATGCGGTGGTCGCCACGGGGCGGTCTGTCTGGGCACTGAAACGGTCGGTCGGGCCGGGCTTCGTCGCGGCGTTGAGCGACTTTGACAGCCGTGTTTATGCTCTGTCGCCGGGACAGCCGCCGCAACCCGCGCCCGAGACGAGCCGAACGCCTGCTGTGCCGATCCAATGGCAGGCCTATCGCGACACCCGGTTGACACCCGGATGGAGGCCCGATTTTCGCGCCACTATGCCATCGGTCACGGTTTTGATTCCCAGTCTGAACCCGACCGAAATGTTCGCAGGCATCACCACCGCGCTGGATCTGGGCATCGCAATGGCCGGACAAGGCATTCCGGTTCGGTTCGTGGCAACCGATCTGCCGATCGCGTCGATCGCGGCTTCGCGCGATTTCATATTGCGACGCATCCCTGCCGGGGCGGGGGCCCGGGCCGTCGGGGCGGCCATCAACCTGCAGTGCGGGGTGACTTCGGCATCAATCATCGCACATCCTGCCGATCAGTTTCTGGCAACCGCCTGGTGGACCGCCCTGCAAGCAAACCACATCCTTGCATCCGGTGATTTCCTGCATCGGCGGTTCATCTATCTTATTCAGGATTTTGAGCCAAACTTCTATCCTTGGGGCCGGGATCACGCCGGGGCCGAGGAAAGCTATCGGCTTGATTTCACCCCTGTCTTCAACACCAATCTGCTGCGCGAACATTTCATGGCAGCGGGCCATGCCTTTGCACGGCCCGGCGCGCCGACCTTTCACCCCTCGATCGACATGACGCGCTATACCGGGCTGCCCTCGCGCCGCCGGGGCGATCAACGCCTGCTTGCCGTCTATGGTCGGCCTGAGGTCGAGCGAAACATGTTTCCGCTGGCGGTTGCGGCGCTGGCCGGTTTCATTCAGCAGGCCGGGATGGGTCCGCGGGATATGCGCGTCGTCAGCGTCGGCCTGCCGCATCGCGATATCGGGCTGCCCGGGGGTATCAGAATGGAAAGCCTGGGCAAGCTGCCCTGGTCGGATTACCCCGATTTCCTGTCGCGTGTCGATCTGGGGCTGTCGTTGATGCTGTCGCCCCATCCCAGCCATCCACCGCTTGAAATGGCCGCAGCGGGCGCAAAGGTTGTCACCAACCGCTATGGCGCGAAGGATCTGTCGCGCCTGACCCCGGCCATCTTTTCCGGCGATCCGACCGAAGCCAGCCTGACGCAAACCCTGATCACCGCGTGGAACGCCCCGGCCCCGGATGCCGCAGAACGCAACTTTGATCTGGGCGGCCTGGGCGCGCCGCTGGATCAGGTCGCCGGACAACTGGCCATGATGATCCGCCAGCCCTGGATACAAGATCGGCACGCCGCGTGATGCGCAGGCTGACAGTTCACATTGGTGCCCCCAAATGCGGTTCGACCTATCTTCAGCGGGTGCTGCTGCAGAACCGGGCGCGGCTGGCGTCAGCCGGTATTGCCTATCCGCATGATGGTGCGGGGCATCCCGGCAATGGCCTGGCGGTTCTGGACAGCGCGGCGGCGTGGTTAAAAGAATATGATCGAAACATCGGGCATCTGGTCCTGTCGCATGAAGACCTGTTCGCCGCGCCCGCCCATGCCGACCGCCTGGCGCAGATTTGCGGGCGTGAGAGAATAGATGTTCAGGTCATCGCCTTTCTGCGCCCCTTCAGCAGTTTCATTTTTGGCGATTATTCGCAGTTCATCAAACAGCATCTGGATCAGTTCCTGGCGGCGGGCAGGGCATTTGACGGGCGTGGTTTCGAACAGTTTGCCGTTGATCGGGCACATGTTCTGAACGCCGCCGGATTTTTGCGCGGCTGGATGGGGCGCCTGCCACGGAACCCGCCGGTCATCGCCTCGCATGCTGAAATTCGCAGCACGATCGAGCGGGTTCTCGACAGTCCGGGCCTTGACTGGCAAATCGGCCTGTCTGCCGCGAATCCTTCGCTGCGCATGCAGGATTGCGACAGTATCGTCAGGGCAATCAACGCGGGCTGCGACGCCGCATCGGTTCGCCTGATGCTGCGCGATGCGCTGCTGCAGACGCAACAGCCTGATGCCGGCAAAACGCCCGAGCGCATAGCATGGCTAGAGGCATTGTTTCATCGCCAGAACACCGCGTTGCTGCAGCAATTCGGGTACGACAACAGGCGATAGGGCAGCTTTTGACGCGGCAATATTGTGCAATTCTGTCCCAGCTGCCGCCAGGAATGGGGTGGATGGTTATTTATGCGTCATCGTGGCGTGACTTAATATGGCCAAATTGCTAACTGAAAAAGCAAAGCAACAGACAGCGTTCAGGCGGAGACAGGCAGTGCAGGTCACGGATACGAAGCTCGCGGGGGTCAAGTTGATTGTCCCCAGGCGTTTTGGCGACCATCGCGGATTCTTTTCAGAAAGCTGGAGCCGCAAGGCGATGGAGCAGGCGGGGCTGTTTTTCGATTTCGTTCAGGACAATCATTCGCTGTCGCGGCAAGTTGGCACGGTGCGCGGGCTGCATTTTCAATCACCGCCAGCTGCACAGGATAAACTGGTGCGTTGTGGGCGAGGGCGGCTGTTTGATGTCGCGGTGGATATCCGGCGCGGATCACCCACCTATGGTCAGTGGGTCGGGGCAGAGCTGTCTTTTGAAAACGGGCATCAGCTGTTGATCCCCAAGGGGTTTCTGCACGGTTTTGTCACGCGTGAACCGGATACCGAGATCATTTATAAATGTTCGGACTATTATTCGCCCGATTGCGATGGCGCGGTGCGCTTTGACGACCCTGATATCGGCATCGACTGGGGCCTGGGCGACACGGCCCCGGTGCTGTCGGACAAGGATGCCGCGGCACCCCTGCTGGCCGATTTTGAAACGCCGTTCATCCATGAGGGCTGAGCTATGAAAATTCTTGTAACGGGCGGCGCCGGATTCATCGGATCTGCAGTGGTGCGGCTGGCCATTGCGCGCGGTCATGCGGTGGTGAACCTGGATGCGTTGACTTATGCCGCCTGCCTGGACAATGTGGCCAGTGTGGCGGACAATCAGGCATATGCCTTTGTGCAGGCCGATATCCGGGATCGCGCCGCACTTGACCGGATATTCGCCGCCCATCAACCCGATGCGGTGATGCATCTGGCGGCGGAATCACATGTCGATCGCTCGATCGACGGCCCCGGCACCTTTATCGAGACGAATGTGAACGGCACTTTTCATCTGCTGGAAGCCGCACGCGCCTATTGGGTGGCGCAGGGGCGGCCGGCAGAATTCCGGTTTCACCATATCTCGACCGACGAAGTATATGGCACATTGGGCGAGACGGGGCAGTTCACCGAAGATACGGCCTATGCGCCGAACAGCCCCTATTCGGCGTCAAAGGCGGCCTCGGATCACCTGGTGCGGGCCTGGCACGAAACCTATGGGCTGCCGGTGGTGCTGACCAATTGCTCCAACAATTACGGGCCGTTCCATTTCCCCGAAAAGCTGATCCCGGTTGTCATCCTGAAGGCGTTGGCCCGCCAGCCGATCCCGGTTTACGGCAAGGGCGAAAACGTGCGTGACTGGCTGTATGTCGAAGATCACGCCGATGCCCTGCTGAAGGTGCTGCAAGAGGGGCAGATCGGGCGCAGCTATAACATCGGCGGCGAGAACGAGGCGCGCAATATCGACCTTGTGCGCATGATCTGCGCCATTCTGGATGAAAAGCGGCCCGCGGCGGCGCCCTATGCCGATCTGATCACATTCGTGACCGACAGGCCGGGCCATGATCTGCGCTATGCCATCGACCCGGCCCGTATTCGTAGCGAACTGGGCTGGCGCCCATCGGTGACGCTGGAACAGGGTCTGGAAAAAACGGTGCAATGGTATCTGGATAACGAACCATGGTGGCGCGCCCTGCAAGATCGCGCCGGGGTTGGTCAGCGTCTGGGGAAAACCGCATGAAGTGTCTGGTTTTCGGAACGACCGGGCAATTGGGGATCGAACTGGCGCAGCGCAGTCCCGCCGGCGTAGAACTTGTCGCGCTTGGGCGCGATGTGGCCGATCTGACCGATCCTGCCGCCATCGCCGACGCGATTGCCCGCACGGATGCGGATGTGATCATGAACGCCGCCGCCTATACAGCCGTTGACCGCGCCGAAAGCGATGAGGCAACGGCGATGGCCGTGAACGGCGCGGCCCCCACCGCGATGGCGCGCGCCGCTGCCGCGCGCGGCCTGCCGTTCTTGCATGTCTCGACCGATTACGTTTTTGACGGGACCGGCAGCGCGCCCTGGCCCGTTGACGCGCCAACCGGCCCGCTGGGCGCCTATGGGCGCAGCAAACTGGCCGGCGAACAGGGGATCGCCGCCGCCGGCGGGCAATATGCGATCCTGCGCACATCATGGGTGTTTTCGGCGCATGGCAATAATTTCGTCAAGACCATGCTGCGGCTTGGCACCGAACGCGAGACGCTGACCATCGTGGGCGATCAGGTGGGCGGGCCGACCGCCGCTGCCGATATTGCCGATGCGCTTTATACCATGGCAGCGGCCTTTCATCGCGGCACCGGGCGCAGCGGGGTTTACCACTTTTCGGGCGCGCCCGATGTCAGCTGGGCGGATTTCGCGCGGGAAATATTCCGGCAAGCCGGACTGGCCCCGGCGGTGACGGATATTGGCACCGCCGATTATCCAACCCCGGCGCGCCGGCCAGGAAATTCGCGGCTGGATTGCCGCGAAACACAGGCCGTCTTTGGTATTTCGCGCCCGGATTGGCGCATCAGCCTGCAAGCCGTTCTGGCGGAATTGAAAGCGTAACGAGGATCAGATGACACAGACAAAACAGCGCAAGGGCATCATATTGGCCGGCGGATCGGGGACGCGGCTTTATCCGATCACCCTGTCGGTGTCGAAACAGCTTTTGCCGGTTTATGACAAGCCGATGATCTATTATCCGCTGTCTGTTCTTATGCTGGGCGGGATCCGCGAAATCGCTGTCATCACGACCCCCGCCGATCAGGATCAGTTCCGCCGGCTGCTGGGGGACGGGTCGCAATGGGGGATCAGTTTCACCTATATCACCCAGCCATCACCCGACGGGCTGGCGCAGGCCTATATTCTGGCCGAAGAGTTTCTGGATGGCGCGCCCTCGGCCATGGTTTTGGGCGATAACATATTTTTCGGGCATGGATTGCCGGAAATGCTGACTGCCGCAGATGCACAGCCCGTGGGCGGCACGGTTTTCGGTTATCGGGTGGCAGATCCTGAACGATACGGCGTGGTCGATTTCGACACGGAAGGGCGGGCCCGGGCGATCATCGAAAAACCCAAGGTTCCGCCGTCGAACTATGCCGTGACGGGGCTGTATTTCCTTGACGGAAGCGCGCCCGAAAAGGCGCGTCAGGTAAAACCGTCAGACCGGGGCGAGCTGGAGATCACCACATTGTTGGAGATGTATCTGACGCAGGGGCAGTTGACCGTTCAGCGCATGGGCCGCGGATATGCCTGGCTGGATACAGGCACGCATGGTTCCTTGCTGGATGCCGGGAATTTCGTGCGCACACTTGAACAGCGCCAGGGCCTGCAAACCGGCAGCCCGGACGAGATCGCCTATCTGCAAGGCTGGATCAGCCGCGACAAGCTGATCGCGCGGGCCGAAAAATTTCAGAAGAACGATTACGGCCGCTATCTGCGCAACCTGCCCTAGTAATCACGTTCATAAAATGCGCCCACACCGGTATTGCCTTCGCTGTCGAGCGACCCTTTCAGCGTGACCATGGGCGAGACATCCAGATTGAGATGAATTTCGCTTTTGCCAGTCGAATCGATTGTCACGTCGGTATAGACATTCCGTGAAAGATACTTGCCCGCGCTGACCGCAGCATTGCCTTCATCGTCGGTGGTGACATCGAAATCATCCAGTCCGAAATCCTGCCGCAGCCTGGTCAGCAGACCATCGTCATTGCGACCGGCCAGTGTCGCAACCGCGTTGGCCAGTTGTGCGGCCTGCACGGCAGACAGGGTTTCGATGCCACGCCCAAACAGAAGGCGGGCCAGAATTTCGTCTTGCGGCAATTCGGGTTGCGACAGAAAGCTGACATCAGGCGCAGAGATGGAGCCTTCGGTAACGACCTGCACCTGAGTATCGTCGGCCTGTGTCGCGGCGACCAGCCGGATATAGGGATCGAACGCACCTTGCAGGCTGATCTGGCCCTCTTGCATGGTCAGTCGTTTGCCCAGGATATCCAACCGCCCGCGGATCAGGTCGAACTGGCCGATGGGAATGATATTTGCAGTGCTGCCCGTCAGGCGCAACTGGCCGCCAAGTTCGGCATCCAGACCGCGGCCGCGCACGAAAATCTGGTTTGGCGCGCGGATCAGCAGGTCGATCCCAAGCGCCTGCCGGGCGGTGGCAGATGCTCCGGCGCCGCCGGGGCCATCTGTCATTCCGGCACGCTGCCGGGTGGCCCGCGAAGCGCCGGGTTCGTTCAGGTGCCTCAACGACTCCGGGATCGCACCGCGCGCACCGCCAATTGTTGAGGGAATCAGAACTTCAGTTCGGCCCAGGTCGATACCGCCGCGCACCATACCGCCACCGCCCAGGGGGCCCTGAACCTGAACCGTGCCGCTGGCCGTGGTCTGAAACAGTTCGGGATCACGCAGAACAATCGAGCCCAGCGTAATCTGCAACGATGCGTTATTCGGCGCAGTCAGGCCGATCTGGCCACGCATGTCCACAGTGCCGCCCCCCACGACCGATCCGGCCGCCGTGATATCGGCCTGGCTGTCGGCCAGCCGGATATCCGCGCGCAAGCCTTGCAGCGCCAGGCCCAATGTCGGCGCAGCAACACGCGCATCAGCAGTTGAAACCGTTCCGGACAGCGCCGCCAGCCCCGGCTTGCCGTTCAGGCGCAGATCATAGCGCGCCGTGCCCTGAATGCTGCGCGGCGCAATGAAGCTGTTGGCCAGCCCCAGCGGCGCGCTGCCTGACAACCCAAGATCGGCATCCTGTCCGTTACCCGACATGCGGCCTTCTATCCGGCCGGTGGTGCCGCCCGGCCCGGTTGCGTCGATATCCAGCACCCAGTTGTCGCCATCCGGTGTGGCGGTGCCGCTGACCGTGGCCGGTCCGGGAAAATCAGGCACGATCACGCCCAGGTTTCGCAGGTTTGCCCGTATATTCAGCGCGCCACTGCCATCTGGGGCGCCCTGCACCTGTGCGCTGCCTTGTGGGGTGGTCAGATCAAGATGCCCGATGCGGATCAGGCCGCCGCTGCGCGATGCCGAGGCGGACAGATCTGTCTTGCCCGAAAGCAGCCTGTCGAAGTCGCCCAGCCCAAAGGTCAGGTCGCCGCCCGATGCCACCACATCCAGATCGAAACCTTGCCCCTGCAACTGGACGCTGCCACGGGCGGTCATCTCAATTGCGCCGCGCAGTCGGCGTTTGGCAATTTCAGCAAAGCGCGACAAATCGCCCGCCTTAAGTGTGGCCGACCCGACAAGAGGTCGCGCAGGATCGTCGAGATCCAGCGTACCCTGCGCCTGAAGGCGATCATCGCCCGCCGTCAGTGTCAGGGTGTCGATCTGAACAGGTTGGTCCTTGAGCCAGTTCACGCTGAGATCCAGATTGGCGGGGCCGCTGATGCCTTCCAGTGCCGTGGCAAGATCGGCCAGCCGTGCGCTCAGGGTCAGATCGCCCGCTTCGCTGCTGATGCTGCCGGTTGCACGCAGGCGCGCGGCGTCATTATCCAGCGCCAGCAAATCCAGCACCGTGCCAGCCTGGTCGCGCCGCGCGCGCATGTTCAGCCGGCTTTCGCCTGTCAAAAGCGGGTCGATCTGCGCAATGCCCACCGCCAGATCACGCGTCAGCGCGTCCAGTTCCAGATCGAAGGCCCCGCCCAGCAGCGTGCCTGATCCCTGCAGATCCATTCGCGCGGCCCCTGCCAAAGGCCGCCCTGCAAGACCTGAAAACCGCGAGATATCATCGCTTGTCAGCCGCAACCGGCCGTCAATCGGCACACCTTTGGCAATGCCGTCAATCGTGCCCTGCCCCGACATGGCAAGGCCCGCACCCGTGATGCTGAGCGCCGAAACGGTGATCGGGTTGCGGTCCTGCCATTCAAGCACCGCGCCCGCGCGCAGATCAGTGCCCAGCGCCGCCGAAAGGGCCGCGTCTTCCAGCACGAGCCCGGTGATTTCGGCACCGATATTGGCAGTGATCCGCCCCGGTTGCACCGGAGCAATGGTGCCGCTGCCCGATAACAACGCGCGCGACAGGCGGTAACCGCCACGGATGAATTCTTCGGCGGTCAGGCGTGCGGTCCATCCATCACCCTGCGCGGCATCATAGGCGGCGGATATCTCGACCGAATCAACATAGGTATCCGGCCCCGATACCGGCAACAACACCGGCCCATCGCCAGCGATACGCCCCTGCAGATCGAATTTTTGCGGCAATCCGCCCGCCGCCAATTGCAGGCTGCCGCGCAGGTTCAACGCCGTCGAGGACAGCGCGACCAAGGGCAGGTCAAGGCTGCCATCCGCGTTGCGGGTGCCAGACACCGAAAGCCGCATTTCAGGCCCGAAGAATGGTCGCAGGCGCGGGGCGAACAGCGGCGCGATATCGCCCCCCAGATTGGCCGAAAATCCGCGCGTCACGCCGGCTTGTGTGGTGTCGGCCGTCAGCCTGACCTGCCCTGCGAACCGGTCGGTTCCATCGGATGACAGCGCAATATCGGCCGTGAAGTCCGACAGGGGCGCATCCCCCCGCACCCGCAGCGACAGCGCCGGCCTGTCGGGCAGTCTTAGCAGGTTTGCGGCAATGCCATCCGGCCCTTCGGTCAGATCCAGGTTCAAGCGAAGCTGCTGTGTGTCATTGGCATAGGCCGCATCCAGCGTCACATCGCCCCTTTGCCCGTCAATGCGCCGGATTTGCAGCGCCGCGTTCCCGGCCCCACCCGCAAGCGACAGGCTGCCATCGAGGCTGAGGCTGGCCGCCGTGCCAATGACAGGCTGGCCCAGAACCAGTTCTGCAATGGCGATCGTGCCGATATTGATCGACACCGGCAGTTCGGGCAGTTGAAATACCTGCGCTTCGGCATTTGGCATGTTGTTCGCGGCCATGGGCATGCGGGGCAGATCGACCTGTTCAGCCGACAGTTCATTGACCTCCAAGCGCCCTGCCAGAAGTGCGGCGCGCGACCAGTCAAGGCGAACGTTACGCAGCGTGATCCACACGCCTTGCGCATCGGCGATACTGATCAGTTCCACATTGGCCTGCGATGACAGGGCGCCGGAAAATCCCTGAATCGTCACGGTGCGTCCGGCGCTGGACAGTCTGTCTTCGAGAAATCGTTGCAAGATGCCGCGATCATTCTGCTGGGCGTGCACCGGCATCGCGCAGATCAGCAGGGCTATGATCATCAAAATCCGCATCAGAATGCTTGCCCGATACCGATATAGACCTGAACGCCGTTGCCGGTATTGCCGCTGACCGGGGCCGCAACATCCAGCCGGATCGGCCCGATGCCGGTGTCATAGCGCAAGCCAAGCCCGGCACCCGAATGCCACGTGCCGCCATCGAAAGGCAGCGCCTTGTCGCCGATCAGCCCTGCATCGGCAAAACCGACGACAGCGATATTGGCGGTCACGCCAACCCGCATTTCAGCCGAAAGACCGAAAAACCCGCGCCCGCCGATTGTGCCGGTGGGCAGGTTCACCCCAAGCGATTGATAGGGTTGCCCTCGCACCGTGCCGCCGCCCCCCGAAAAGAACAGCATATCGGGCGGCACCGATCCCAAACCTGCGCCAAAGACACTGCCCATCTGAACACGACCGGCGAAAACAACACGATCCTGCGCCCCGAACCCACGATAGGCCCGCCCGTCCGCCGTCAGCCGCAAACCTGATGCGGTGCCCGCCAGCCCCACAAAGGGTGTGACAGTGGCATCCAGATATTCGCCTGCCCTTGCGTTCAGCGGGTCATCACGCAGATCAAGGGTTCCGGTTACGGGAAACAGCAGGTTGGTAAAGCTGCGATTGCCCAGCGGATCCTGCACGACAGACCTGCTGAACGTTATGCCAGCGCCAAGCGTCAGGTCATCATTGACGGTGCGGCGCAGACCGATGCCAAAGCTGAACCTGTCCTCGAAATAGCTTGGCTCGTCCAGGCGTTCCAATTCGGTCATCAACAGCAGCGTGGTATTGGCGGTAAAGGTCGCGGGGCGCGCGAAACTGACGCCCAGTGTGTAATCCTCGCCGCCGGTGCCGCCACCCAGCCCGCTGATCTTGCCATCAATGCGCAGACGTTCAGCCCCGCGCAGCAGGTTGCGATGCAGCCAATAGCCCGACACCGTCAGCCCTTCGAGCGAATCGATCTCGATACCAAATCCCAGGCGGCGTTTCTTTTCGTCAGTCAGAACCGCCGTGATGTCGAGACTGCCATCGGCATTCGCGCTTTCTGCTTCGGTCATCGCCACGGACCGGAACGCGCCGCTGCGGCGCAACCGGGTGGTGGCGCGCTCGATTTCGTCGGGGTCGAAGACCGACCCCGTCGGCAACCCGGCAATCGCCAGTATCCGTTCCGGCCGCACGCGGCTTTGGCCGGAAATGCGCAAATCGCCGAATGTCAGTCGGCGGCCCGGGGTCAGGCTGATATCGGCCGCCAGGCTGTTGGCCCTGTGATCGGCAACGATTTTCTGCCCGGCGGTTCGGGCCTTGGCATATCCTTGCGCGCGCCATCCATTGATACCTGCGCGGGCTGCGTCGGCTATGATGGTGCTGCGGGCAATCTGGCCGGGCGCGAAACTTTCAGGCAGCAATGTCTGAGGTGCCAGCGGTGTCACGCGGGCCTGCGAAAACCGGAACTCTGCCCCGGGGTTGACGGCGATGACGATGGTGTCGATGCGCGGAGGGGCTGCATAGGGCGCGACCGAAGCGGCCTCTTGCCCGTCGATCATAATATTGATGACAGGCCCGTAATAGCCCTGTGCATAAAGGATGCCGATCAGGTTGCCATATTCAGCACGCGCCGCAGCGAATAGATCTTGTGCGGTCGCGGTATCGGTTCCGGCGGCTGAAAACACCAGCGAGGCCGATTGCAACATCTTGCGCAGATCTTTTGAGGCGCCGGGTGTGTCGAGCCTGACTTCGGTCGCATAGACAGACCCGCCGCAGGCGATGGCCACGACGAATATCATCAATGAATTTGCTATGCGGCGCATGGGAGCCTTCTGCGGATTGCCACTTTCCAACCCCTAGCACTCACCCCCGGTTCCCGAAAGAAACAAAAAGGCGAGCAATCGATTCAGGGGTATTCTTGCAGATCCAGCGGATGGGTCGCCAGTGCGGCCAGTCGGCGGTTGCTGTCGCGAAAACGGTCGGCAAATACCTGTTCGACATAGGCGCTGACGGGTTTGCGACCCGACAACAGAACGGGAAAAGGTGCGCGGCGCAGCGTGTATCCGACCGCGCGATAGGCCAGCCGCCTTTCCGCACCCAGCGCCAGAACGGGCCGGGGGTTCATCGGGCCGGTTTGAAAATGGTTCAGCCGCCGCAAGACCGGCGCGGCATATTCGGGATAGCTTTGAAAATAGGTTGCCGCGCTGTTGGCGGCAAGACCGCGAAACAGACGATTGCCGCAAAACGCTGCAAGATTGCTCAGAGCGGTATCGCGGCCCTGTCGCAGGCTTTCCTGAGTAAG
This sequence comes from Actibacterium sp., assembly GCF_055134745.1. NCBI lineage: Bacteria > Pseudomonadati > Pseudomonadota > Alphaproteobacteria > Rhodobacterales > Roseobacteraceae > Actibacterium > Actibacterium sp. The sequence goes on along the minus strand of NZ_JBSRVX010000013.1, from coordinate 85,166 downwards.
GACATAAACATTTTCGGGGCCGAACAGCCGCTGGTAATGGGCGATCAGCCGGTCATATTCGAAATGCACGGGCGAAAAGGCCAGATATCCCCACTCGGACTGCCCCTGAAAGAAACGATCATAAGGCATCGTGCCCCCGCGCAGCAGATATTGCATATAGACCGAGGGCAGAATGCGCAGTTGTGACCTGATCGAGATCAGGATCTTTGCAGCCGGAGCGATCGTTTTCAGCCGCTGCGCAAATACATCGCTTTCGTGACCACCGAAAAAGGCGTTTCCCGACAGGATTTCAGATGACACCACCCCCACCCCGCCGCAGGGTATCTGTGCCATCTGCGGGGCAATCAACCCGGCAAAGATGTCTGGATCGAAGGTCAGCCCATGCGGGCGGGTGATGTGCGCGTCAACCTCGGCATGACCTGCCAGGGGGACATAGCCGTTCGAGGGCTTGAACAGGTGGTGTTGCATCCATGACGTGGCCGTTTTGTGATAGCCGACATGAAACAGGATGGGCGCGGTCATGGGCGCGTCTTTCGGTTCAGAATCCGTTTACCGATCGCGATAGAATGTATCGGCGCAACGAAGTCATCACCCCCACTGATATGATGAACATGACACAGGCCAGCCCCAGTATCCAGTGCGGCGCGATCAGTGGCGACTGCGCGAACTGAACGGTCCAGCCATAGGCCGCCAGGGCGCCCAGAAAGCCGAAACTGGCCACAGAGCTGGCCACGATGCGCGACAGCGGGAACCCGATCCGCCCGCCCAGCAGGCCCATGCCGATTATGTAACCCAGAATTTCGGCCCCAGTGGCGATGAAGATCACCGTCATCAGACCATGACTGTTTGCCGCTGCATACCAGGAAATAGGGATCGACAGCACGCGGCACAGATTGGCCCACATGGCATTATCCGTGCGCCCGACCGCCAGCGCGATAATGGAAGAGCCGGTCTTGAATACCCGTATCGCGTGCAGGATGGTCAGCCAGACCAGCAGCGGCACCAGCCCCTCATAAGCCTGACCCAGAACATTACGGATCAAGGGCGGCCCCAACAGCATCACACCGCCGCAGACGATCAGACCGTTCAGCAGATTGACCTCGACCGTTGCGGCACCCAGCAGGGAAAATCTTTCGCGGTCATCCTGTGCGGCCGAAAGCTGTGGCAGGAAGAAGGACTGGATTGCGCGGGACAGAACCAGTGTCGGCGTCAGGGTCAGGGTAAAGCCCATGGCGAACAAGGCCAGCGTCTCGACACCCAGTTCGCGACCCACAACCAGCTTTTCGCCGTGAAAGACCCCGAACAGCAGCAGCCCATTGACCAGCAGCGGCCAGCCAAAGCTGAGGCCGCGGGTCATCGTCTTTCTGTCGAATATCATGCGATAGCGGCTTTGGGCCACCAGATGCGACATCAGAAGGGTCAGAAAAGCCTGAAACAGAATCGAATACAGCATGACGCGGTAATCGTTGAACAGCCGGTCCAGCGGCCAGATTACAACCACCGAAAGAATTGCCGGCACGGACATGGTCAGAACATGCGGCACATAGTTCATCTGCCGCTGCACACGGAAAACATCGAAATGCAGGAAACCCCGCGTCAGCGGCACCAGCGCCATGGCCTGAAACGCCCAGGCAATCTCTTCCACGCCAAGAAACCAGGCCAAGGGATAGGCCAGCGCGAACTGAATCACCGCGCCCAAAACCCCCCGCAGGGCCTGGAATCCCTGCAACCCGGCCTGCAGCTGGGGGTTGTTGCCATCCTTGTCCTGCACGATCAGCTGTTGCAGGCCCAGTTGCGACATCATTTCGATGACGGCCATGGTGATCGCGAATGTCGCGGCGATCCCATAGTTTTCGACGCTGACCAGCCGCGCGACCAGCAAATTCCGGACCAGTTGCATCAGCGCGCTGAATGCATTGCCCGAAACCAGCAGAAATACCGACTTGATCATGGCCGCAATCCATTGGCGGCTTTCCCAATAGGGTCAAGGGCTTTTCAGCGATTGTTGCGTGTTTCAGCCTATCGCCGCGCCCGGTGCCGGATTGATCAACATCGCGCGCCCGACCGCCTTGAAAAGCGGGCCGGGGCGCATCGGTCCTGGGTCAGGACAAGCCTCTTATGCCGGTTGCCGTGGTGCCGGTGGCAAGAACCCGGACGACCCGAATCGGAAAGGCCATTCCGGCCGCGATGAAAATATCGGTCACGTCGCCTGAAAGCGTTTCAATCCGCAGCGTGCCTGCATTTGCCACGTTGATGGCGCGCGTCACATGGGCCAGTTCGGTGATATCGTCGGGGATGATTTCCTCGACCCGCAGGGCGGGGCTTTGCAGGCCGTGGGTATGGCCATCATATGCATCGTTTGACATCGTGTTGCGCTCCTTGTTGGACCAGTGTGAATTCTCTTGGCCCAAATCCTTAGGAGTCGGGGGTTGTCACGGTCCTAACCCTGCGCACGCCGTCTCTGCATATTGCGCAACAACAGATGTCACCCTGCGGCTGGAAGCAGCCCTTGCAGACTCGGATCAGGCAGCGTATATGCATGCCAACAGCGGCGGTTTGGTCTCCACCCCCAAACCTCCACCGGACAGTTTTGAACGGGCCGCGCGCCCGTTTTTTTGTTTCTGGACCACCGATGAACGACCTGATTGCCAAAGCAGCCATCGACCGGCGACTTGCCGAGATTCTTCAGCCCCTGATCGAGGGCATGGGGTTTGAACTGGTGCGCATCCGGCTGATGGGGGGCAAGGTGCCCACCTTGCAAATCATGGCCGAACGCCCCGAAGGCGGGATCGAGGTTGATGATTGTGCCCGGATCTCTACGGCGGTTTCGGCCCTGATGGATGTCGAAGACCCGATCGAAGACAATTATACATTAGAGGTTTCAAGCCCCGGGATCGACCGACCGCTGACGCGGCTCAAGGATTTCGATACCTGGGAGGGCTATGAGGCCAAGATCGAAACCTCCGAAATGATCGACGGACGCCGCCGCTTCAAGGGGCAGCTTGCCGGCACCGAGGGCGACGAAGTGCTTATCGCCATCGACGAAGGAACCATCGGGCTGAAATTCGACTGGCTGAGCGATGCAAAGCTGGTGCTGACGGATGAACTGATCCGCGAGATGCTGCGCCAGCGCAAAGCGGCCGGGATCGTGGACGAAGACCTGTATGACGACATCGAAACAGAAGACGAAGACACCGCTTCCGAGGAGGAATGAGAATGGCGATTACCTCTGCTAACCAGTTGGAACTGCTGCAAACCGCCGAGGCGGTGGCGCGCGAAAAGATGATCGACCCCGAACTGGTGGTCGAGGCGATGGAAGAATCCCTCGCCCGTGCGGCCAAGTCACGCTATGGCGCGGAAATGGATATCCGCGTCAAGATCGACCGCAAGACAGGGCGGGCGGCCTTTACCCGCGTGCGCACTGTGGTCGCCGATGACGAGTTGGAAAACTATCAGGCGCAACTGACCGTCGAACAGGCCAAGCCTTATCTGGAAAATCCGCAGATCGGCGATGAAATTCGCGACGAGGTGCCGCCGGTTGAAATGGGTCGCATCGCGGCACAATCGGCCAAGCAGGTGATCCTGCAAAAAGTCCGCGAGGCCGAGCGCGACCGCCAGTACGAAGAATTCAAGGACCGTGTCGGCACGATCATCAACGGCCAGGTCAAGCGCGAGGAATATGGCAACGTCATCGTCGATATCGGCCGGGGCGAGGCAATCTTGCGCCGCAATGAAAAGATCGGTCGCGAAAGCTATCGCCCGAATGACCGGGTTCGCGTCTATATCAAGGATGTCCGGCGCGAAGCCCGCGGTCCGCAGATCTTCCTGTCGCGCACCGACCCGCAGTTCATGGCCGAACTGTTCAAGATGGAAGTGCCGGAAATCTATGACGGTATAATCGAGATCAAGGCCGTGGCCCGCGATCCGGGCAGCCGCGCCAAGATCGCCGTCATTTCCTATGATAACAGCATCGACCCGGTCGGTGCCTGCGTGGGGATGCGCGGCAGCCGCGTTCAGGCGGTCGTGAACGAATTGCAGGGTGAAAAGATCGACATCATTCCCTGGAACGAGGATCAGGCGACTTTCCTGGTCAACGCGCTGCAGCCGGCCGAAGTATCCAAGGTCGTGATCGACGAAGAAGCCGGCAAGATCGAGGTGGTCGTGCCCGATGAACAGCTTTCGCTGGCCATCGGCCGGCGCGGTCAGAACGTGCGGCTGGCGTCGCAACTGACCGGTCTGGATATTGATATCATGACCGAATCCGAAGAATCGGAACGGCGTCAGGCCGAATTCACCGAGCGCACCAACATGTTCATGGAGGCGCTGGATCTGGACGAATTCTTTGCCCAGCTGCTGGTTTCGGAGGGGTTCACCTCGCTGGAAGAGGTCGCTTATGTCGATCTGGACGAGTTGCTGGTCATCGAAGGTGTGGATGAGGCGACCGCCGCGGAATTGCAGGCGCGCGCCCGCGACAACCTGGAGGCCGCCAACCGCAAGGCGCTGGAACATGCGCGCGAACTGGGCGTTGAGGACAGTCTGGTCAATTTCGAAGGCCTGACCCCGCAGATGATCGAGGCGCTGGCGCTGGATGATGTGAAAACACTGGAAGATTTCGCGACCTGCGCCGATTGGGAACTGGCCGGTGGCTGGACCACCGTGAACGGCGAGCGCGTCAAGGACGAAGGCGTACTTGAGAAATTCGACGTCAGCCTGGAAGAGGCACAAAACCTGGTCATGACGGCGCGTATTCAGCTTGGCTGGGTCGATCCGACCGAATTGCAGGCCGATGAAGAAGAGCAACTCGAAGAAACGGAGGCCGGGGCCTAACCGGGCCCTGGAAACGCGCCTTGGGCCGCGGTGGACAAACACTTAATCAGGACGATTCGGAACGGCGCTGCATCGCCACCGGAGAAGTTCAGCCAAAAGGCGGCCTGATCCGGTTTGTCGTCGGTCCGAATGGCACGATCGTGCCTGATCTGCTTGGCAAACTGCCCGGTCGCGGTATATGGGTGGCCGCCAACCGGGCTGCGCTGGATACCGCGATCCGCAAAAAATTGTTCGCCCGCAGCGCGAAACAGCCCGTGACCGTTCCCGACGACCTGTTCGATCAGGTCGAGGCCGGGCTGGCCAAACGGGTGGTCGATGGCATATCGCTTGCGCGCAAGGCGGGCATTGCGGTCGCCGGGTATGAAAAGGTAAAAGGCTGGCTTACCAATGGCGATGCCATTGTGTTGATACAGGCCAGCGACGGGTCAGAGCGCGGCAAGACCAAGCTGCGCCTGCCATCGGATACGTCAGTCTTTATTGGCTGTCTGACCGCGTCGGAATTGGGTTTGGCTTTCGGGCGCGAACATGTGATACATGGCGCGCTTGCGGCTGGCGGACTCACACGGCGTGTTGTAGAGGATGCGACCAGGCTTTCAGGTGTGCGCAAAGCGGACGCAGGCAAAGCCTCTGGAAAGGGTGTTAAGACCACATGAGCGATAGTGACGGCAAGAATACTCTGGGTTTGCGCGGCGGTCCGCGGTCTGGCCAGGTAAAGCAAAGCTTTAGCCATGGGCGGACCAAGAATGTCGTGGTCGAGACGAAGCGCAAGCGCGTTATCGTTCCCAAACCCGATGCCGGAAAACCGACCGCAGGATCGCCCCATCTTGGCGATCCGTCCAAGCGCCCCGCCGGGATCAGCGACGCCGAGATGGAGCGCCGCCTGAAGGCCTTGCAAATGGCCAAGGCCCGCGAGGCCGAAGATGAAACCCGCCGTGCCGAGGAAGAAAAGCAGCGCGAAGAAGATCGCCAGCGCCGCCGCGAGGAAATCGAGGCCAAAGAGCGCGAGGAACAGGAACGCGAAGAGCGCCTGCGCGCCAAGGCCGAAGAGGAAGAGCGCGAGCGGCTTGCCAAACTGGCATCGGAAAAACGCGCCGAGCAAAAGGCGACCGAACCCAAGGCCGCGGCAGGACCCGGCCCTGTCGAGGATTCGGACACTCGGGGCGGCGCCAAGCCAGCCCCCAGAAAGGTTGACCGCGAACGCGATGTTCGCGATGACCGCCCCGCCAAGGCCAAGACCCGTGAGGATGACAGCCGCCGCGCGGGCAAGCTGACCGTCAACCAGGCACTGACCGGTGGCGAAGGCGGGCGTCAGCGTTCGCTGGCAGCGATGAAGCGCAAACAGGAACGGATGCGCCTAAAGGCGATGGGTGGTGGCGACAGCCGCGAAAAAGTCGTGCGCGATGTTCAGGTTCCTGAAACCATCGTGGTTCAGGAACTGGCCAACCGGATGGCCGAGCGGGTGTCGGATGTTGTCAAGTCGCTCATGAAAATGGGCATGATGGTCACGCAGAACCAGCCGATCGACGCCGATACCGCCGAATTGATTATCGAAGAGTTCGGGCACAAGATCGTCCGGGTTTCCGACGCGGATGTGGAACAGGTCATCGATCAGGTCGATGACAAGGCTGAAGATCTGCAGCCGCGCCCGCCCGTCATCACGATCATGGGCCATGTCGACCACGGCAAGACATCCTTGCTGGACGCCATCCGCAATGCCAAGGTTGTTGCTGGCGAAGCTGGCGGCATCACGCAGCATATCGGGGCCTATCAGGTTACCACCGATACCGGTGCGGTTCTGACATTCCTGGATACCCCGGGTCACGCGGCCTTTACGTCGATGCGGGCACGCGGCGCGCAGGTGACCGATATCGTGGTGCTGGTCGTGGCGGCGGATGACGCGGTCATGCCTCAGACAATAGAGGCGATCAACCACGCCAAGGCCGCCAAGGTGCCGATGATCGTTGCGATCAACAAATGCGACAAGCCCGAGGCCAATCCGCAAAAGGTGCGCACCGATCTGTTGCAACACGAGGTCGTCGTCGAGGCGATGTCGGGCGATGTGCAGGATGTCGAAGTATCTGCGAAAACCGGCAAAGGGCTGGACGATCTGCTGGAAGCCATCGCTTTGCAGGCCGAATTGCTGGAGCTCAAGGCCAACCCGGATCGCGCCGCGCAGGGCGCCGTGATCGAGGCACAGCTGGATGTCGGACGCGGCCCCGTGGCCACGGTTTTGATTCACAACGGCACGTTGCGCCAAGGTGACATCTTCGTTGTCGGCGAACAATGGGGCAAGGTCCGCGCGTTGATCAATGACAAGGGAGAACGGGTGGCCGAAGCCGGCCCTTCGGTTCCGGTCGAGGTTCTGGGCCTGAATGGCACGCCCGAGGCCGGCGACGTTCTGAACGTGGTCGAGACCGAAGCACAGGCACGCGAGATTGCCGAGTATCGTGAAAAAGCGGCCAAGGAAAAACGTGCCGCTGCCGGTGCCGCCACGACGCTGGAACAGCTGATGGCGAAGGCAAAGGAAGACAAGAATATCGCCGAATTGCCTGTACTGGTAAAAGCCGATGTTCAGGGCTCGGCCGAAGCCATCGTTCAGGCGATGGAGAAGATCGGCAACGAAGAGGTGCGCGTGCGTATCCTGCATGCCGGGGTTGGCGCGATCACCGAAACGGATGTCGGCCTGGCCGAGGCGTCGGGCGCACCGATCATCGGTTTCAACGTGCGTGCCAATGCGCCTGCGCGTCAGGCGGCGAACCAGAAAGGTGTGGAGATCCGTTATTATTCGGTCATCTACGATCTGGTCGACGATATCAAAGCTGCGGCTTCGGGGCTGCTGTCGGCCGAAATTCGCGAAACCTTTATTGGCTATGCCCAGATCAAGGAAGTGTTCAAGGTTTCCGGTGTGGGCAAGGTCGCCGGTTGCCTGGTGACCGAAGGCGTTGCCCGTCGGTCGGCTGGCGTGCGGCTGCTGCGTGACAGCGTTGTGGTGCATGAAGGCACGCTCAAGACACTCAAACGGTTCAAGGACGAAGTTGCCGAGGTTCAGTCTGGTCAGGAATGCGGTATGGCATTTGAAAACTATGACGATATCCGCCCCGGCGATGTTATCGAGATCTTCACCCGGGAAGAGATCGAGCGAAAACTGGCCTGACCACGGCGCCAAAATAAAAAAGGACGGTCTTTATGACCGTCCTTTTTACATGTGAGTGATGGCGTTTCTTCGTATCAGGCGGCTGTTTTGCCGACCGGACGGCCTTCAAATACGCGCTCACCTACGCGGACCTGAATATTGCCGTTTGCAAGTTTACGCACAAATGCGCCCTGCACAGACACACAACTGCCCATTGATATTGTTCTCAGCATGCCTACTCCCCAGATTAGCCAGCGGTTTAGAAACAATACCCGAAAAAAATTAAAAAACACTCTAAATTTCGTGCCCGTTTCACAAATATAGCACAAATGTTGTGCAAAAAATTGATATGCCTAGGCAAATAGGCCCGATTCCAGGGTTTTTCCTGTTTCCGTATTGCAAACGACCTAAAGCCAATCCCTCAGAATTGGAATCAGCGGCAAATCAGCTGGCGGCATGGGATAGTTGCTCAGATCGCGCGCGCGCACCCATTTCAGATTTTGACCTTCGCGGGGAATGGGAATGCCCTGCCACTTTCGGCAGGCAAAAACTGGCATGAGCAGATGAAAATCTGCATATCCGTGGCTGGCGAAACACAGCGGCGCAAGGCAACTGGCCCAGGTGTTTATGCCCAGTTCCTCTTCCAGCTCACGGATCAGGGCAGTTTCGGGGGTTTCACCGGGTTCGATCTTGCCGCCGGGAAATTCCCACAGCCCCGCCATGGATTTACCCGGCGGGCGCTGGGTCAGCAGAATGCGCCCTTCAGCATCAATCAGAGCGACGGCGGAAACAAGAACCAGCTTCACGACCGGTAATCGGCGTTGATCTCGATATAGCGATGGGTCAGGTCACAGGTCCAGACGGTTGCCCGCCCCTTGCCCAGGCCCAGATCCGCGCCGATGGTCAATTCGGATTGCTTCATATAGGCGGCCCCGGCTTCCTCGGTGTAATCGGGTGAAACCCAGCCTTTTTCCGCCACCAGGATATCGCCGAACCGGACCGACAACAGATCGCGATCGGCCTGCGCCCCCGATTTGCCGACCGCCATCACGACACGGCCCCAATTAGGATCTTCGCCGGCAACGGCGGTCTTGACCAGCGGCGAATTGGCGATCGACATGGCAACCTTGCGGGCGTCAGCATCATTTGCGGCGCCGGTTACTTCGACAGCGATGAATTTGGTCGCGCCCTCTCCGTCCTTGACCACCTGATGAGCCAGATCCAGCATCACCCCGCGCAGCGCCTGGGCGAAATCCCTGGCCGCGCGGCTGCGCATATCTGTGATCTCGGGCGCGCGGGATTTTCCGGTTGCGGCCAGCAGCAGCGTGTCGGATGTCGAGGTATCGCCATCGACAGTGATCGCGTTGAATGTTTCATCCGTCAGTCGCGACAGCATCTTTTGCAGCGCGGCCCGCCCGATCTTGGCGTCTGTAAAGATATAGACCAGCATTGTTGCCATATCAGGGGCGATCATGCCGGACCCTTTGGCGATGCCCGCGATGGTTACGGGTTCGCCCTCCAGTTCAATGACGGCGCTGGCGGCCTTGGGGAACGTATCCGTCGTCATGATGGCACGGGCGGCGTCGGCCATCGCGCCTGCGTCCAAGCGGGCTGTCAGATCGTCCAGAACGGCTGTGATTCGCTCGAACGGCAGTGGCTGGCCGATAACGCCGGTCGAGGATGAAAACACCCGTTCCTGCGGCACCCCTGTTGCAGCCGCAACCGCCGCGGTGATCGCCGAAACGGCCTTCTGGCCGCCTGCCCCGGTGAACGCGTTCGAATTACCGGCATTCACGATAATCGCCGCTCCGGCACCGCCATCGGGCCTCGTGATCTTGGCCTCGCAATCCAGAACGGGCGCTGCGCGCGTGGACGAACGGGTAAACACACCGGCGATCTGGCTGCCCGGCGCAAGGCGCGCCAACATGACATCAACCCGCCCCTTGTATTTCACACCGGCGGCGGCACTGGCGAATTCAACACCCTCTATGACGGGTAAATCGGGCATGCCCCCCGCAGGTGCCAATGGCGACACCCCCGTTTGGGCGGGCTTTACAGAGGCCTGTTCGACCGATTTCAGCTTTTTGCGAAGCTTGGCCAGCTTCTGCTTCAACTGCGTGACTTCATCCTTTTCAGAACCCGTCGATTTTGTCTTGGGTTTCGATTTTGCCTTGGCCATGACTGTCCCCAATGTCGCGCTCAGCGTTTCAGCAATTCAATATTACGCAGCTGGGCCGGGTCAATCTCTGTTTCGGGGCGCACAACCTCTACTTTACCAGTCAGTTCGGCGATTGCCGATTCGGCCGCAGCCTGTTCCAGACCGGACCGGATTTCTTCACGCATCTCATCAAGGGTGGGCTTGGGTTGTTCGCGGGTTTCGGCCAGTTTGATGACATGCCAGCCGAATTGCGTCTGGATCGGATCAGATATCTGACCAGGCGTCAGGGCCACAACCGCCGCTTCAAACTCGGGCACCATCATGCCCTTGCTGAACCAGCCCAATTCACCACCCGAAGGGCCCGAGGGCCCGGTGGATTTTTCCTTGGCGAGCGTTGCGAAATCGGCACCTGCGTCCAGTTCTGCCTTGACGGCTTTTGCGTCGTCCTCGCTGGCCAGCAGGATATGCGCGGCATTGTATTCCGTAACAGGCTCGGCATTGCCATATTGTTCGTCATAGGCGGCCTTGACCGCATCTTCGGTCACGGATTCCGACAAGGCCTTGTCCAGCGCTGCGCCAGCCAGCAATGACCGCTTCTGGTTTTCAATGGTCAGGTTATCGCTTTTCGAAAGAACCCCGTCACCCGATTGTGCCACGGCGGCCTGGCGAACCAGTTGCTCAAGTATCGCGCTATACAAGACATCATCGGGCAGCGACTGATATTCCTGCGGCAACTGGGATGCCATCACGATCATGTGCCCAAGGGTGATGGTATCGCTGCCGACGGTGGCAACGACGGTATCGGCAGAGGGTTCCTGCGCCTGCACGGCGCCGCCAAGACCCATCGCAAGAACAAACACCATCGCGGATTTCATGAATTCAGGCATCGGGGCAACTCCATTTCGGCCGCGCGGTAAGGCGACGTTGACACTCATTGGGCTGGCCCTTACATCCCAGCAAGGTCCGAAAGTGCAGGACTGCCCTGTTTCTTGCCCCTAACTATGCGCAGGCGACGGTGCGGACAAGGCATGCTCTTGCACGATCCCGAAAAAGACACATCCAGGCGGAGAAAACATGCTGGGCATCGGAACAATCGCCAAAAAGGTTTTTGGCACACCGAATGATCGCAAGGTAAAATCCATCCGGCCGATTGTGGAACAGATCAACGCGCTAGAGGCCGAGATTTCGGCGCTCAGCGACGAGGGGATCAAGGACAAGACCAAGGAACTGGCCCAGCGGGCGCAAAATGGTGAAAGCCTGAACGACCTGCTGCCAGAGGCCTTTGCCAATTGCCGCGAAGCCGCCAAGCGCGCGTTGGGCCTGCGGGCCTTCGATGTGCAGTTGATGGGCGGCATCTTCCTGCATCAGGGCAATATCGCCGAAATGAAGACAGGCGAAGGCAAGACCCTGGTCGCCACCTTTCCGGCCTATCTGAACGCGCTGACCGGCAAGGGCGTGCATATCGTCACGGTCAACGACTATCTGGCCAAGCGCGATGCCGAATGGATGGGCAAGGTTTACGCCCAGCTTGGCATGACCTGTGGCGTCGTCTATCCCCAACAGCCCGAGGCCGAGAAGAAGGCTGCATATGGTGCCGATGTCACCTATGCCACCAATAATGAACTCGGCTTTGACTATCTGCGCGACAATATGCGCGCCGAGCTGTCACATATGTCGCAGCGCGATCACAACTTTGCCATCGTCGACGAGGTGGACAGCATCCTGATCGACGAGGCGCGCACACCGCTGATCATTTCCGGCCCCAGCCAGGACCGTTCAGAACTTTATGTCACGCTGAACGATGTCATCCCGCTGTTGACGGCCGAGCATTTCAATATCGACGAAAAGCTGCGCAACGTGACCTTTACCGAAGAAGGCAACGAATTCATGGAAGGCGAATTGTCCCGCCGCGGCATTCTGCCCGAAGGACAATCACTGTACGATCCCGAAAGCACGACCATCGTGCATCACGCGCAGCAGGCGCTCAAGGCGCATCGGCTGTTCAACAAGGACAAGGATTACATCGTCAGAAACGGTGAGGTGATGCTGATCGACGAATTCACCGGCCGCATGATGGCCGGTCGGCGCCTGTCGGATGGGCTGCATCAGGCGATCGAGGCCAAAGAGGGCGTCACCATCCAGCCGGAAAACGTGACGCTGGCATCGGTCACCTTTCAGAATTACTTCCGCCTCTATGACAAACTGGCCGGGATGACCGGCACCGCCCTGACCGAAGCCGATGAATTCGCCGAAATTTACGGCCTTGGCGTGGTCGAGGTGCCCACGAACCGCCCTGTCGCCCGGGTTGACGAACATGACCAGGTGTTCCGCACGGCCGCTGAAAAATACGCGGCCATCGTGGAGACCATTCAAAAGGCCCATGCGGCGGGTCAGCCTATCCTGGTGGGGACGACCTCGATCGAAAAATCCGAATTGCTGTCGAACATGCTGAAACAGGCAGGCGTGGCGCATAACGTGCTGAATGCACGGCACCATGAACAGGAAGCCCAGATCGTGGCCGATGCGGGCCGGTCGGGCGCGGTGACAATTGCCACCAACATGGCTGGGCGCGGAACCGACATTCAGCTTGGCGGTAATGTCGAAATGAAGGTCATGGAGGCGCTTGCCGCCGATCCGCAGGCCCATCCCGACGAAGTGCGCGCCCGGATCGAGGCAGAGCATGCCGATGAAAAGGCCAAGGTTCTGGCCGCGGGGGGTCTGTTCGTTCTGGCCACGGAGCGGCACGAAAGCCGCCGGATCGACAACCAGCTGCGCGGCCGTTCGGGCCGTCAGGGCGATCCGGGCAAATCGTCGTTCTTTCTGTCGCTGGAAGATGACCTGATGCGCATTTTCGGCTCGGAGCGGCTGGACAAGGTTCTGTCCACCCTTGGCATGAAGGAAGGCGAGGCGATCACCCACCCTTGGGTCAACAAGTCACTGGAAAAGGCGCAGGCCAAGGTCGAAGGGCGCAACTTTGATATCCGCAAGCAGTTGCTGAAATTCGACGATGTGATGAATGACCAACGCAAGGTGATCTTTGGCCAGCGTCGCGAAATCATGGAAGCCGCCGACCTGTCAGAAATCGTTCAGGATATGCGGCATCAGGTCATTGAAGACCTGGTGGAAGAGTTCATTCCGCCAAAGACCTATGCCGACCAGTGGAACGGCGAAGGTCTGCAAGCCGCCGTTCTGGAAAAACTGAACATCAATGCCCCGGTGAGCCAATGGGTCGCCGAAGAAGGCGTTGACGACGACGCAATCCGTGAGCGTCTGGAAAAGGCATCGGACGAGGCCATGGCAGCCAAGGCCGCCCAGTTCGGCCCGGAAAACATGCGCAATATCGAAAAGCAGGTATTGTTGCAGACCATCGACACCAAATGGCGCGAGCATCTTCTGACCCTGGAACATCTTCGGTCAGTCGTGGGGTTTCGCGGCTATGCCCAGCGCGACCCGCTGAACGAATACAAGACCGAAGCCTTTGCCCTGTTCGAAGGGTTGCTGAACGCGCTTCGGGCCGATGTCAGCCAGAAGCTGGGCCAGATCAGGCCGCTTTCTGCCGAAGAACAGGCCGCGCTGTTGCAACAGATGGCCGCCCAACAGCAGGCACTGCAGGCCCCGGCAGACACGGCAGAGAACGCGCCAGAACCGCTGGCACCCGGTTTCGATGAATCCGACCCGTCGTCATGGGGTAATCCGGGCCGCAATGACCCCTGCCCCTGCGGATCTGGCAAGAAATTCAAACATTGCCATGGTCGTCTGGCCTGACACGCCCGGGGCGATATTTACAGAGAGGGCACAATTTCGGCAGTTTTGCCTTAATTGTGCCCTGCCTTGCCTGATCTAGTGTCTTGTGCGGGCGATCCGCCCAGATATGTGCTCTGCGCAGTGTTCATATTGGCGCAACAATTCCCCTTCTGAACAATCATTTGCCCATTTCATCAGCTAAGAATGGATGACGAAAGATGGAAAGGGGCCGTCGTGCAGTCGTACAAAACATATCTGACCATTGGCGCAACAATGGTTATCGCCATTGGCGCAGGTCATGCGGTGCAGACATCGGGCCGATCGACACTTCGCCAGCATGTAGCAGCACCTGCAACGGTGCCCGCGACAGCACCTTCGACCAACCTGGCCTTTGCCCGGCGCGGGTTCAGCTTTGACAGCGTCACACCGCTGGCCGCGCCTTCGGATATCGGCGCGATGTTGCAGAATGCGGCCTATTCGGTAACCTTGCCCGAATTCCCGAATGTCAGCCCGCATCTGGGTGGCCAGGACAGCGATCCAAAAATCTTGGCCGACCGGCTGGCAAAACTGGAACGCGGATATCCAGCACCTGAATATAACGCGCAGGAATTGAACCAATACGGTTTGCCCTGCACCATCGATCTGAAGGCGGTTCCTGCCCCCGGCGGGATGGTGCACCTGATCCTGAACACCCCCTGTCGCCCCGACAGCCGGGTCGAAATATCACATGAACGGCTGGTTTTCACCGCCCAGACCACCAACACGGGCGCGCTCTCGCTGTCGGTTCCTGCCTTGGCAGTGCGCGCGACCTTTATCGCGCAGTTCGAAGACAACAAGATGCTGGTGGCAACAACCGCCGTGCCCGAGGCCGCAAATTATGAGCGGGTCGCGCTTCAGTGGCGGGGCGACACAGGGATGCATCTGCATGCCTATGAGTTCGGCGCCAAGTTCGGCAGCAGCGGCCATGTCTGGGCCCAAGCCCCGCGAGAGCCCGCAAGCGCCGACAAGGGTGGCTTCATGACCGCGCTTGGGGACGCAACAGTGCTGCCCCCACGAATGGCCGAGGTCTATAGCTTTCCACGCGGCGATCTGCCGGCCAGCGGCGTCGTGCGGCTGAATGTCGAAACCGAAATTACCCCGCAAAATTGCGGCCGCGAAATCGCGGGCGAGACACTGCAGCCTGGCGCAGAAGGTGGCATACAGGCCGTCGAAATTTCGGTATCTGTTCCCGCCTGCGATGCGGTTGGGGAATTTCTGGTGTTGAAAAATATCCTCCGGGACCTAAAGATCGCGGGCAACTGACGTAAAGCAGTTTGACCATGATCAGGTATCTTTTCGGCGCGGCAATTCTAGCCGCGCTAACTTTGTGTTGTGCCCCGGTATTCGCGCAGGATGTCACCCTTACGTCGCGTGACGGAAAGGTGAAACTTTCCGGCACGCTGACATCCTATGACGGTGAATTCTATCGCATCGACAGCGTGTATGGCCCCCTCGTGCTTGATGGTCAGGGGGTCGTCTGTTCGGGAACAGGTTGCCCGGACATGGAGGCCTATGTCGCCCGGTTCACCCTGTCCGGTGCGCCGGGGTTGGGCGATGTGCTTATGCCCCTGCTGCTGGAGGCTTTTGCCGCCCGCCGTGGTCTGGCTGTGCAGCGCAGCATCATATCCGCCGATGATTTCACCTATCGGGTATTCGATCCGGTGGCGGGGCGGGATCTGGCGCGCATTGTCTTTCACGTCAATTCCACCGATCAGGGCTTTGCCGATCTTCTGGCGGCCGAAGCCGATATCGCGATGGCCACCCGCGCCCTGCGCCCCTCGGAGATCGCGCTGGGCCGCGATGCCGGGCTGGGCGACCTTACAGATCCTGCGCGCCTGCATGTTGTCGCACTGGATGCGCTGGTGCCTGTCGTGGCGCGCGGGAACCCGGTGCGGCAAATGGCGGTCGATCAACTGGCGGGTATTCTTTCCGGCGAGATCCGCAATTGGGATGAGAACGGCACGCCGATCATACTTTACGCGCGCGATTCCGGCTCGGGGTTGCAACAGGCGGTGCATGATCTGTTGCTTGCGCCGTCAGGCTTGGCCTTTAGCACGTTGTCGGTTATCCGGGAATCGGACGCCGATCTGGTTGATGCTGTGGCTGTCGATCCGGCCGGTCTGGGGGTCGCGCGATTCTCTGAAATGGGAAATACGGTGCCTGTGCAATTGCTGGACAATTGCGGCATGGTCCTTTCACTGACGGCGCGCACCATAAAGACTGAAGATTATCCCTTCGTCATCCCGATGTTTCTCTATAGCGCACCGGGTCGCCTGCCATTATTTGCCCGCGAGTTCATGTCATTTCTGGCCAGCAGACAGGCGCATCAGATCATCCGGCGGGCGGGATACGTGGATGTCGGCCGTGAAGAGATCACAACCGGCGATCAGGGCCTGCGGTTCGTGAATGCAATCGGCGCGGCGGGTGCCGAAATTTCGTTGGTCGAATTGCAAAGGGTCTCTGATGCGCTGAAAGACGCAAGCCGTCTGACAACCACCTTTCGGTTTCAGGGCGGATTATCCGATCTGGACATGCAATCCGCCGCGCTAGTCACCACTTTCGCGCGTGCGCTTGAGCGGGGGGAGCTGAACGACCGCGATATCATCTTTGCGGGTTTCAGCGATGGGGCGGGCAATTGGCAAGTCAATCAGCGAATCGCCGGCGAGCGCGCCAGTGCGGTTCTGCAGGCGGTGCGAAAGGCCGCGCCAACGGCCGACTTTTCGCGCATCCACATGCGGGCCGAGGCCTTTGGCGAAACCATGCCACTGGCCTGCGACGACACGGCATGGGGGCGCAGCGTCAACCGGCGGGTCGAGATCTGGCTGCGCGAATAGACCTTCACAAATAGCTCTGGCTGCGAAAGCTCAACTCGCGTGATTTTCCGACGATGATATGATCATGCAGCGTCAGCCCAAGTGCGCTGGCGGCGTCGTTTATCTGGGCTGTCATCGTGATATCTGCGTCGGATGGCGTAGGATCGCCTGACGGGTGATTATGCACAAGAATCAGCGCCGATGCATTGAGTTCCAGCGCACGTTTTACCACCTCTCGCGGATAGACCGGAACATGGTCAACCGTGCCCCGCCCCTGTTCTTCATCGGCAATCAAGATGTTCTTGCGATCCAGATACAGCACCCGGAACTGTTCGGTTTCGCGATGCGCCATCGTTGTGTGGCAATAATCCAGCACCGCGGCCCAGCCCGACAGGACCGGGCGGTCGATCACCCGCGCGCGGGCCAGACGGTGCGCGGCGGCCTCGACGATCTTCAGTTCCTGCACTACGGCGTCACCTACACCCGGCACTTCGTTCAGGCGCGGGATCGGGGCAGACAGCACGCGGTTGAAATCACCAAACCGGTCCAGCAATAGCCGCGCCAGCGGTTTGACATCCTGCCGGGGGATGGCGCGAAACAGCACCAGTTCCAGCAATTCATAATCCGGCATGGCCTGCGGCCCACCGGTCAAAAACCGTTCGCGAAGGCGTTTGCGGTGATCGCGGATATAGCTGGGCAGCCGGGCGCCGGGGACCAAGACCGGCGCGACGCTGTTGCTGTCGAACAGCGGCAAGGAAGATTCGGCAAAGGTGTTTGACGGGCTCATATGCCGAAAATGGCAAAACATGCTGAATGAAAGGTTAATGCCACAAGGGGATCAGCTTTTCATCCCGTCCCAGAATCCTTTGACCTTTGTAAAAAAGCTGCTGCTTTCGGGGTTGTTGTGCTCGCTCAACTTTTCGAATTCACGCAGAAGCTCTTTTTGCCGCGACGTCAGGTTGACCGGTGTTTCAACGGCCAGTTCGATAAACATGTCGCCCGTGCCGCCGCCACGCAGGGCGGGCATGCCCTTGGACCGCAGGCGCATCTGCTTGCCAGACTGGCTGCCTGCCGGCACCTTGACCCGGCTGCGCCCACCGTCGATGGTCGGCACCTCGATTTCACCCCCCAACGCCGCCGTGGTCATCGACACCGGCACATGGCATGACAGGTGAACGCCTTCGCGCTGAAAGATCGGGTGGTCCATGACCTCGACAAAGATATAAAGATCGCCGGTCGGACCGCCACGCAGGCCGGCCTCGCCCTCGCCCGCCAGACGAATGCGGGTGCCGGTTTCAACCCCGGCGGGGATATTCACGTTCAGCGTGCGGTCTTTTTCAACCCGCCCGGCACCGCCACAAACCTTGCAGGGGTTCTTGATGATCTGGCCCAGTCCGCCGCAGGTCGGACAGGTGCGTTCAACGGTGAAAAAGCCCTGCTGGGCACGCACCTTGCCCATGCCTGAACAGGTCGGGCAGGCGGTCGGTTCGGCACCGCTTTCGGCGCCGGTGCCGCTGCAGGATGAGCAGCTGACCGATGTCGGCACGTTGATTGTCTTTTGCAGACCGCTATAGGCATCTTCCAGCCGAATTCGCAGATTATACCGCAAATCCGACCCGCGCGCTGCGCGCTGACGCCCGCCGCCACCGCCGCGCCCCCCCATGAAATCGCCAAACAGATCGTCGAACACATCGGAAAAGGCGCTGGCGAAATCGCCCTGCGGATGGCCGCCGCGGGGACCGCCGCCGCCGCCCATGCCGCCTTCAAAGGCAGCGTGGCCGAACCGGTCATAGGCAGCCTTTTTGTCGGCGTCTTTCAGGACGTCATAGGCCTCGTTCACCTCCTTGAACCGGGCTTCGGCATCGGGAACATCCGAATTCCGATCGGGGTGCAGTTCCTTGGCCTTGGCGCGATAGGCTTTCTTCAGCTCATCGGCCGAGGCCCCTTTGCCGACACCCAGAATTTCATAATAATCGCGTTTCGCCATTGGATCGCCTTTCGAGGAAACAAACGGCGCCCGGCCCGGTGTTACCCGAACCGGACGCCATTATTCCGCGGCTCTTACGAGCGTTTATCGTTACCAAGATCCTCGAAATCGGCATCGACGATATCATCGTCAACGCTGCGCGGTTCATCCATATCGGGGGCACCGCCATCCTGGGATTCCTGCTGCGCCTTATAGATCGCTTCGCCCAGCTTCATGGCCGCTTCGGTCACGTTCTGGATACCCGACTTGATCTTGCCGGCATCATCCGTTTCCAGCTGATCCTTCAGCGCAACGATGGCCAGTTCGATTGCCTCGATCGTGGTCGGGTCAACCTTGTCGTTATGCTCTTCCATCGCTTTTTCGGTCGAATGGATCAGGCTTTCAGCCTGGTTCTTCGCCTCGACCAGCTCGCGCCGGGCCTTGTCTGCCTCGGCATTCGCCTCGGCATCCTTGACCATTTTTTCGATGTCGGCTTCCGACAGACCGCCCGAGGCCTGGATGGTAATCTTCTGCTCCTTGCCGGTGCCCTTGTCCTTGGCGCCAACCTCGACAATGCCGTTGGCGTCGATGTCAAAGGTCACCTCGATCTGGGGCATGCCACGCGGGGCGGGCGGAATGTTTTCCAGGTTGAACTGGCCCAGCAGTTTGTTATCGGCCGCCATTTCGCGTTCGCCCTGGAAGACGCGCAGGGTCACGGCGTTCTGGTTATCCTCGGCGGTCGAAAAGATCTGCGACTTTTTCGTCGGGATTGTGGTGTTGCGGTCGATCAGCCGGGTGAACACGCCACCCAGCGTTTCAATGCCCAGCGACAGCGGGGTCACGTCCAGCAGAACCACATCCTTGACGTCGCCCTGCAGAACGCCGGCCTGAATGGCGGCGCCCAGCGCCACAACCTCGTCCGGGTTCACGCCCTTGTGCGGCTCCTTGCCGAAGAACTTGGTGACCTCTTCGACCACTTTGGGCATGCGGGTCATACCGCCGACCAGAACCACCTCGTCGATGTCGCTGGTGGACAGGCCGGCATCCTTCAGCGCAGCCTGACAGGGCTTCATCGAGGCCTTGATCAGATCGCTGACAAGGCTTTCCAGCTTGGCCCGCGTCAGTTTCATCACCAGGTGCAGCGGCGTGCCCGAAGAGGCATCCATGCTGATGAAGGGCTGGTTGATCTCGGTTTGCTGGGACGACGACAGTTCGATCTTGGCTTTCTCGGCGGCCTCTTTCAGCCGTTGAAGGGCCATCTTGTCTTTCGTCAGATCGACACCGTGTTCCTTTTTGAACTCGTCGGCCAGATAGCTGACGATCCGCATGTCGAAATCTTCACCACCCAGGAAGGTATCGCCATTGGTCGATTTGACCTCGAACAGGCCATCGTCGATTTCCAGAATGGTGATATCGAAGGTGCCGCCGCCAAGGTCATAGACCGCGATGGTTTTGGCCTCTTTCTTGTCCAGACCATAAGCAAGGGCGGCGGCCGTCGGTTCGTTGATGATCCGCAGCACTTCCAGACCGGCGATCTTGCCGGCATCCTTGGTGGCCTGACGCTGGGCGTCGTTGAAATAGGCAGGAACCGTGATGACGGCCTGTGTCACGTCTTCGCCCAGATAGCTTTCGGCGGTTTCCTTCATCTTTTGCAGGATGAAGGCGGAAATCTGGCTGGGGCTGTATTTTTCACCCTTGGCTTCGACCCATGCGTCGCCATTGCCGCCATCGACGATGGAATAGGAAACGTGTTTCTTGTCTTTCGCAACTTCCGGATCGTCGGCGCGACGACCGATCAGGCGCTTGACTGCGAAAATGGTGTTGGTGGGGTTGGTGACAGCCTGCCGCTTGGCGGCCTGTCCGACCAGACGCTCGTTATCCGTAAAGCCGACAATCGAGGGCGTCGTGCGCGCACCTTCGGCGTTTTCGATCACACGGGGCTTCGATCCGTCCATGATCGCTACGCAGCTATTTGTCGTCCCAAGGTCAATCCCGATGACTTTAGCCATAATACTCTACCTCTTCTTTCGGCGATGTTGTGAGAACAGAACCCTGCAAAGGCTTTCCGTCCCCGATCCCAGTTGCGGCAGGTTCGTCCGTTACCGCGGTTCTGGGCGTATATAAGGACGCCCCAAAGGCCCTGCAAGCCATCGAGATAACGTAAATGTGAGCCAAATTGCCGGAATTGCGCCCCATCCGCCCCTAGCGCCGCGCACCCCAACTGGCCGAGACGAACCGGCGCGTGTAAAATTCGCCCATCAGGCCGATCATGATCAGCGCCAGCGAGACATAGATTGGATAGCTTACCGATGAAAAATGCGGGTTGTAGTTAATGAAAATGAACCCACGCGCCTGATCTATCGTGTGAAACAGCGGATTCCAGTCGAACATCGCCAGCATGTATCCGGGCAAGGTATTGGCCACGAACATCTTGCCGGATGCGATCATGTTGGCGCGCTGATAGACGGTCGACACAATGCCGGTAAAGCCCGGAAACCAGGGCTTCAGCCCCAAGAAGATCATCCCGATGGATGCCCCGGAAAACCATGACAGCAGCACCATGCCCATCGCGCCGATCGGCTTGTCGATGGTGATCGGGGTAATGGCCACGTGATAAAAATATAAAACGACTGTCATCGACAGGATCTGAATATACAGCGCGGCCAGGGCCGCAGAGCTGATCGCGACGACGGTATTCATGGGCGCATGTTTCATCATCGGCGATGCCGGGCCATCAGACCCGGCCACGGCCCCCAGCGCCTTGTTATGGGTCATGAACAGGAAAATGCCCGACATGATATACAAGATGAAATCGCCGCGGATCGCGTTCTTGCGCAGCCCCAGAATGTCGAACATCACATAGAACGCGCCGACCAGCATTACGGTCTGCATGATGCTTTTCAGCAGCCCCAGCAAGGCATTGCCGTGGTTGCGACGAATATTTCGCACTGTCGAATGATAAATCAGAACGATCAGGTCGATCGCCCGCAAGACCATATTCTTGTTCGTTCTGCCCGGCGGATGCATTGCTGACCGTTGCCTTCGGTTTTCGGGCAATTTCATTGCCCCGCTTGCCGTTCTTATTGCACATCATCATAAGGGGGTTGCGTAATTCTTACAACGTCCGGTTACCCCGGCATTGCATGTTAAATATTCAGGAGACCCAGCATTGGATTATCAGAAACTGACATCGGTCATGCGTCGTGCTGCGCTGGATGCTGGCGCCAAGATCATGGAAATCTATGATGGCGACGATTTCGAGGTAAAATCCAAATCCGACGCCAGCCCCGTGACCGAGGCGGACGAAGCCGCCGATGCCCTGATATCTGCCGCGTTAAGGGCAGCCTTTCCCGATGTGCTGATCGTGACAGAAGAACAATCCGACAGTCATCTGGAAACCGCCCGGAACTTCCTGATCGTTGACCCGCTGGATGGAACCAAGGAATTCGTTCAGCGCCGCGGCGATTTTACGGTGAATATCGCCTATGTCGAAAATGGTGTGCCTGTGCGCGGGGTGGTCTATGCACCTGCCAAGAACCGCCTGTTCTATACCGGTCCCGATGGCGGATCGGTCGAGGAAACCGGCGATTTCGCGCTTGATGCCGTCGGACCGGTCGCGCCGATTGCGGTCTCACGGCCCGATAATGCGGCGCTGGTGGTGGTGGCCTCCAAATCGCACCGCGATCAGGCCACGGATGATTATATCGGAAAATATGCAGTCAAGGACATGACCAGCGCCGGATCGTCGCTGAAATTCTGCCTTGTGGCGACGGGCGAGGCGGATCTTTACCCGCGCCTGGGCCGCACGATGGAATGGGATACCGCCGCAGGCCATGCCGTTCTGAACGGTGCCGGCGGCCAGGTCATACGTTTCGACGATCATACGCCGCTGACCTATGGCAAGACCGATTATGCCAATCCGTTCTTCATCGCCTATGCGCCGGGCGTCGTGCTGAAGGGCGCATAATGTCGTTTCTGATCGTGATCCCGGCGCGCTATGCCTCGACGCGCTATCCCGGCAAGCCCCTGGTCGGGCTCAAGGGTGCCAACGGGCAGGAACGCAGCCTGATAGAGCGATCATGGCGGGCGGCGATGGCGGTTGCGGGCAATCCGCGCGTCGTGGTCGCCACAGATGACGACCGCATCCGCGATGCCGCCACCGCCTTCGGGGCCGAGGTGGTAATGACATCGGTCGATTGCGCCAATGGCACGGAACGCTGCGCCCAGGCGCATGACGTTCTGGGCGGCGGCTATGATATCGTCGTCAACCTGCAGGGCGATGCCCCCCTGACGCCATCCTGGTTTGTCGAGGAACTGGTCGCCGCTCTGCGGGCCGATCCCACAGCCGGTGTCGCCACCCCCGTGCTGCGTTGCGATGGCGCCACGCTGCGCGCCTTGCAGGATGATCGTCGCGACGGGCGCGTCGGGGGCACAACGGCCGTTTTCGCCACCGATCACAAGGCGCTGTATTTTTCGAAAGAGGTCATTCCCTTCACCGGGCGCAGCTATCCGAAATCGGACGATACGCCCGTCTTCCATCATGTCGGCGTTTATGCCTATCGAGCGGGCGCGCTTGCCGCATATTCCAGTTGGGCCCCCGGGCCGCTGGAACAGCTTGAAGGACTTGAACAGCTGCGTTTTCTGGAAAACAGGCAGCCTGTCCTGTGCGTCGAGGTTCAGGCGCGCGGACGGCAGTTCTGGGAGTTGAACAACCCCACAGACGTGCCGCGAATAGAATCAATGCTGGCCGCGATGAACATCGACTGAAAACAGGCCGACGTGGCGATAACCGACACCTTCGATCCTGTCGCGTTCATTTGGCACATCGCCACCCCATAATTATGCGCATACCATTCACAAATTGCGCAAGGATTTGTCAGATTGGATTCGCATTTACCCTTTTGCGACATAAAATAGACAAAAGAACCGGAAACAATGATATCGAAGCCGCGTTGACCCGGCGACGATGTTGATAAACAGAATTCTGAGGTATGGTGCACGTATGAAACGCAAAGTAACGAAGGCAATTTTTCCCGTTGCAGGCTTGGGAACACGGTTTCTTCCGGCCACGAAATCGGTTCCGAAGGAGATCATGACGCTGGTTGATCGCCCGTTGATCCAATATGCGATCGACGAGGCGCGTGCCGCCGGTATCAAGGAATTCATCTTCGTCACCTCGCGCGGCAAAAGCGCGCTTGAGGATTATTTTGACACGGCCCCCCTGCTTGAGGCCGAATTGCGGCGCAAGGGTAAGGACGACCTGCTGGAGCTGCTCAAGACCACGAACATGGACAGCGGCGCAATTGCCTATATCCGCCAGCAAAAGGCACTGGGTCTGGGGCATGCCGTGTGGTGCGCCCGCCGTCTGATCGCCAATGAACCCTTCGCTGTCATTCTGCCCGATGACGTGATCGCCGCAGAAACACCCTGCCTTCAACAGATGGTCGAAGCTTATGCTGAAACTGGCGGCAACATGGTTGCAGCGATGGAGGTTTCAGATGAAAAGATCGGCTCCTATGGCGTTCTCGACGTCAAGGAAGACATGGGGTCGATGGTGTCCGTCAAGGGAATGGTCGAAAAACCCGATGCCGGCAGCGCGCCTTCGAACCTGGCCGTGATCGGGCGTTATATTCTGACACCCAAGGTAATGCAGAACATCAACCGGATGAAACAGGGCGCGGGCGGCGAAATTCAGCTGACAGATGCCATCGCCGATCAGGTGAACACCTCGGAAGGCGTGTATGGCTTCCGCTTTCGGGGGCAGCGTTTCGATTGCGGATCCAAGGCTGGGTTCTTGCAGGCCACCGTGGCCTTCGCGCTGGCGCGTGACGATCTGCGCACCGAGTTCATGCAGTTCCTGAACGAGATGACAGCGATCAACAAAGCCGCGCAATGATCTGTTCGGGATGTCTGTGACACATATTCTGGTTACAGGTGGCGCGGGTTATATCGGCTCGCATGCCTGCAAGGTCTTGCATCAGGCCGGATATGTGCCTGTGACCTATGACAATCTGTCAACCGGATGGGCCGAGGCCGTGAAATTCGGCCCGTTCGAACAAGGCGAGTTGTCGGATCGCACCCGGCTGGATCAGGTTTTTGCCCGATACAAACCAGCGGCGGTCATGCATTTCGCGTCCCTCAGCCAGGTCGGCGAGGCGATGCGTGAACCCGGCCTGTATTGGCGCAACAATGTCGTAGGTTCGCTGACGCTGATCGAGGCGGCGGTTGCGGCAAAATGCCTGGATTTTGTCTTTTCTTCCACCTGCGCCACATATGGCGATCAGGACGGCGTCGTTCTGGACGAGAACAGCACCCAGATACCGCTGAATGCCTATGGTGCATCGAAGCTGGCGATCGAAAATATCCTGCGCGATTTCGGGGTCAGCCACGGGTTGCGATCGGTGATCTTCCGCTATTTCAACGTCGCAGGTGCCGACCCCGAGGCGCAGATCGGCGAGTTTCATCAGCCCGAAACCCATCTGATCCCCCTCATGCTGGAAGCGATCGACGGGAAGCGCCCGGCTTTGACAGTGTTTGGCACCGATTACGACACGCCGGACGGAACCTGCATTCGTGACTATGTTCATGTGATGGATCTGGTTCGGGCCCATGTTCTGGGTCTGAAATGGCTGCAGGAGGGCAAGCCAAGCCGCGTTTTCAATCTTGGCACCGGCAGCGGTTTTTCCGTGCGCGAGGTGATCGAACATTCGCGCAGCGTTACCAACCGGGCGGTTCCCTTTGTCGAAGGTCCGCGTCGGGCAGGGGATGCTGTCAGGCTGGTTTCGGGCAGTGTGCGGGCGATAAGCGAACTGGGGTGGCAGCCGGAACGTTCGACCCTTGATACCATGATTGCAGATGCGTGGCGCTGGTATCAGAATGGGGGATATGCACGCTAGAAACTGGTCTGTCGGGGGGCATTCCAACACATGATCGCCACCCAAGATCTCTGGGCCACTTATCGGCTGCGTCTGAAACGCAGGGCCTTGTTATGGCGGGCCTTTCGCGCGCGTCACCAACTGCGGCCGCTCAATACCCGCACGAACCTGATCCGCCCCGACGCTATTCTGGGTTTTGCAACCGTCCGCAATGAATCACTTCGCCTGCCGCATTTTCTGAACCACCACCGGGAAATGGGCGTTGATCATTTTCTGTTCGTCGATAATGGCAGCACCGATGGCACCACAGATTATCTGCGTCAGCAGCCCGATGTGTCGCTTTGGTTCACGACTGATGGCTATAAGGCGTCGCGCTTCGGGCTGGACTGGACCATGTGGCTGTTGATGCGCTACGGGCATCGCCATTGGTGCCTGACATTGGATGCCGATGAAATCTTCATCTATCCCCATCATGACAGCCGCAGCCTGCGTGAGCTGACGACATTTCTGGATGAAAGCGGCATACCAGCAATGGGGGCGTTGATGCTGGATATGTATCCACGCGGCCCCCTGGCAGATCAAACCTATCGCCCCGGCGATGATCCTTTTGACGTGCTGGCCTGGTTTGATGATGGCCCCTTCAGCGTTCAGCGCCAGATGCCAAAGCAGAACCTCTGGATTCAAGGGGGTGCACGGGCGCGATATTTCTTTGCGGATGATCCGCGCCGCGCACCGACGATGAACAAAATACCGCTGGTGCGTTGGAACCGGCGTTATGCCTATGTCAATTCCACGCATTCGATGCTTCCAAGGCCCCTTAACCATGTTCACGATCTTCCGGACGATGGCCTGATATCAGGGGCCCTGTTGCATACGAAGTTCCTGCCCATGGCGATTGCGCAGGCCGCCGAGGAAAAACAACGCCGACAGCATTTCGCCAACAGCGCACTGTATGAAGGCTATTACGACGGGCTGGCCGCCAACCCGGATCTGTGGTGGGAAGGCGCCCGGCGTTTCGATGGATGGCAGCAGCTTGAATCGTTGAAACTGATATCGCGCGGCATGTGGCGATAACCGGGGCCGGACG
Organism: Actibacterium sp.; assembly: GCF_055134745.1. NCBI lineage: Bacteria > Pseudomonadati > Pseudomonadota > Alphaproteobacteria > Rhodobacterales > Roseobacteraceae > Actibacterium > Actibacterium sp. Next base: position 58,524 of record NZ_JBSRVX010000013.1, on the reverse strand, counting down.
TATCTGAACGGTTTACGTGAAACACCCAAACGCCTATTCTTTGCGGAACATATGGGTGGGCGGCAGTGGTCTTCATACTACAGGTCGGTTTTCGTTCAGGTTGGCGGATGTCGCGGCGCGTGTCTCAACATTGCGTTAAGCGGCAACCTCTAGCTATGTATCGGGTGCACCCACAGGCGACGGCGCGGACAGGAAATTGAGCATCTGGCAATCATATCGCCTTGGGCTGCGCCGCAAACGCTGGCGGATACGCGCGTTTCGCAAGCGCCGCCAGTTGCGCCCTGTTCGCAATCTGACGGCGGCGATTGCGGCCGATGACATATTGCTGTTCTGCACCTTGCGAAATGAAAACCCGCGCCTTCCGTTTTTCCTTAAATATTACCGGGCGATGGGCATCCAGCATTTCCTGTTTGTCGATAATGACAGTGATGATGGCGGGCGCGAGTATCTGGCAGAACAACCCGATGTTTCGCTTTGGACCACCACCGGCAGATATAAATCGGCACGCTTTGGCGTGGATTGGCTGAACTGGCTGATGCTGCGCTATGCCCATGGGCATTGGTCGCTGACCGTTGATGTGGACGAGTTCTTTACCTATCCATTCTGCGATACCCGCCCGATCAAGGCGCTGACGGATTGGCTGGACACATCCGATATTCGCAGCTTTTCGGCCATGTTGATCGACATGTATCCGCGTGGGCCCATCGCGGCGGCGCGCTATCGCCGTGGACAGGATCCAGCCGAGGTGGCAGGTTGGTTCGACAGTGGCAATTACACGATCAGCCGCAATTTCAAGATGGGCAATCTGTGGATCCAGGGTGGCCCGCGCGCGCGCGCCTTTTTTTCCGACAAACCGGAACGTGCTCCGGCGCTGAACAAGATCCCCCTGGTCAAGTGGGATCGCAAATATGCCTATGACAGTTCCACCCATATGTTGTTGCCGCGCGGGTTGAACCGCGTTTACGACGAATGGGGTGGAGAAAAGGCTTCGGGCTGTCTGCTGCATTACAAATTTCTGGATACCTTCCCCGAAAAAGCCCGAGAAGAGCTTGACCGCCGTCAGCACTATGCCAACAGCCATGAATACAAGGCCTATCACCGGACTTTGCAGGAACAGCCGGATCTGTGGTGCAAATGGTCCGAAAAATACATAAACTGGCGACAGCTTGAAATTCTGGGCCTTATGTCCAAGGGGAACTGGGCATGAGCGTCGCGTTCATCATGCTGGTGCATACCGCGCTGGACCGGGCCGAGCAGGTCGCCCGCCATTGGTCCGAAAGTGGCTGCCCCGTGGTGATCCACGTTGACGCGCGTGTGCGCAGGCGTGATTACGCGGCCTTTGTGGACAGCCTTTCCGATCTGTCGAATGTCGTGTTCAGCCCCCGCCATCGAATCGAATGGGGCACATGGTCAATTGTTGCGGCTACGCAATCGGCAGCCGAAATCGCGCTGTCGCGGTTTCTGGATGTCGGCCATGTTTTTCTGGCGTCCGGGTCGTGCCTGCCGCTGCGCCCGGTGCAAGAGTTGAAGGATTACCTTGCCACCAGGCCCCGCACCGATTTCATCGAATCCGTCACCACCGAAGACGTGCCATGGACAGTGGGCGGGCTTGATCGCGAAAGATTCACGCTGCGCTTTCCGTTTTCGTGGCGCAAACAGCGCCGCCTGTTCGATGCCTATGTCACGTTTCAGCGTCGCATCGGGTTCAGCCGTAAAATGCCGCCAGGGCTGGTCCCGCATCTGGGGTCGCAATGGTGGTGCCTGACGCGCCAAACCCTGTCTGCCATTCTGGAAGACCCCGAGCGCGACATGTATGACAGCTATTTCGCCAAGGTCTGGATTCCGGATGAAAGCTATTTCCAGTCACTGGTGCGCATCTATGGCCAGCATATCGAAAGCCGCTCTTTGACCCTGTCAAAGTTCGATTTTCAGGGAAAGCCGCATATTTTCTATGATGACCACCTGCAATTGCTGCGCCGGTCCGATTGTTTCGTGGCGCGCAAGATATGGCCACAGGCCGACAAGCTGTATTCCAGCTTCTTGTCAAATGATCCTGCCGTCACCAAGAATGCCGAACCCAATCCCGGCAAGATCGACAGGCTGTTCACCAAGGCAGTGGAACGCCGCACACGCGGGCGGGCAGGCCTTTATATGCAAAGCCGCTTTCCCAATGACGGGTGGGAAAACGGCCGCACCAGCGCGCGCTATTCGGTCTTTGAAGGCTTCGGCGACCTGTTTGAAGATTTCGAGGAATGGCTGGGCAAAAGCCTGGGCAGCCGTGTTCACGGCCATCTGTTTCACCCAGAACGCGTGATGTATTCCGGCAACGAGACAGTCTTTAACGGCTGTTTGTCCGACAGCGCGGCGCTGCGCGACTATGGACCACGTTCATTCCTGACCAACCTGATCTGGAACACGCGCGGCGAACGCCAGTGCTTTTTATTCGGGCCGGGCGACCAGCAGGATATAAGCTGGTTCATGGCCTGCGATCCGAACGCGCAGATTTCTGTCATTACTGGCGCCTGGGCTGTGCCGCTGTTTCATTCAAACCAGAATTTCTCGTCCATCCGCCGTCAGGCCGCTGCCCTGCAAAAGGTCGAAGCGGCCCATTTGAACATTCTGCGATCACCCCATACCCGTGCGCGCGTGCGGATCTGGTCGATGGCCGATTTCATTCAAAACCCGATGGAACCCTTGCAGATCATCATCGACGAGATCGCACCGCGCGGCCAGCGCCGCCTGACCGAAGCCCCGCGCATGGTCGATCTGCGCGGGTTTGGCCAATTCCTGCAAAACCTGCGCAACCAGGGCATGCAGCCCTATCTGATGGGCGATTTTCCCGTCGGCGACGATCCTGAAACCCCGCCGCGCGAACAACGTCGGCCCTATCTTGTGAAATGAACCGGCATGTCTGACAGGTTCGACTATTTCGTGGTCTTTGCAGAGATGCGGACAGGTTCCAATTTTCTGGAAAGCAACCTGAACGAATTTCCAGGGCTGCATTGCTATGGCGAGGCCTTCAACCCGCATTTCATGGGGCACAAGAACGGCAACGACCTTTTGGGAATCACGCTGGATATGCGGCGCAAGGACCCTCTGGCATTGATACGGGCGATGACCGACCAGCCCGGAATTCTGCCGGGGTTTCGGTTCTTCAATGACCATGACCCCCGCATATTGCAGCATGTTCTGGCCGATCCAAGATGTGCAAAGGTCATCCTGACGCGCAATCCGATCGATTCCTACGTATCCCTGAAGATTGCAAGCCAGACAGGGCAGTGGAAGCTGACCAAACAGAAACATCGGCGCGAGGCGACGATGCGCTTCGACATGTCAGAATTCGTCGTGCATCTGGAAAACCTGCAGACGTTTCAGCTGCATCTGCTGCATGCCTTGCAAACCAGCGGGCAGACCGCTTTCTATCTGGCCTATGAGGATGTTCAGGACATCACCGTCATCAATGGACTGGCGCAGTTCCTGGGCGTGTCGCACCGCCGCGACGCCCTGTCGGCCGAACTCAAGAAACAGAACCCGGCGCCGCTGTCAGAGCTGGTCGAAAACTTTGACGAAATGCGCCAGGCGCTGTCGCAGCTTGATAAGTTCGACCTGACGCGCACCCCCAATTTTGAACCACGGCGCGGGCCGGTGGTGCCCGGCTATGTCGCGGCGGCGGGTGCCCCTGTTCTGTTCATGCCGATCAAGGGCGGGCCTGTCGCGCGGGTCGAGGCGTGGCTGGCGTCGCTCGGCGATAGCCCCGAAACCGGTTTGCGGCGGGATTTCACCCAGAAGACCCTGCGCCAGTGGAAGCGCGGCCATCCCGGGCATCGCAGTTTTTCGGTTGTGACGCATCCGCTTGAACGAGCCCATACCGCCTTTTGCGATCATATTCTTTCGGTGGGGCCGACATGTTTTCCAGAAATCCGGGCGCTGTTGCGGGATGGGTATCACATGCCGATTCCCAAGAACGGGCCGAACAAACAGTATTCAGTCGAACAGCATCGCCTGGCTTTCTTGTCGTTTCTGACTTTCCTGAAAAGCAATCTGACCGGCCAGACCGAAATCCGGGTCGATCCCAGCTGGGCGTCGCAATCTTCCGTGTTGCAAGGGATGGGGCAATTCGCCGTGCCCGACATGATCTTGCGCGCCGAGCGGCTGCAAGCCGATCTGGACCTTCTGTCCGCACAGGCGGGCATCCCATCGCGGCCCCTTCCCGATCTGCCCGGCGATCATCCATATGGCGTCGCGCAGATCTACGACCCCGAGGTCGAGGCCGCGGCCCGCGAGGTCTATCAACGCGATTACATGATGTTTGGCTATCGCGCCTGGGCCTAGGCGGCCTGGCGCGATGCGTCTTCTGTCAGAACCGCATGCAGCGTGGCCGCATCGGTATTGGCGCGCAGCTTGGCACAGATGGTTTCGTTGCGCAGGGTGCGCGAGACCAGCGCCAGCGCCTTGAGGTGATCAACCCCGGAATCCTTTGGCGCGAACAATGCAAAGATCAGGTCAACGGGCTGACGATCAACCGCATCGAAATCCATCGGCTTTTCCAGGCGCAGGAAGGTGCCTACCACGGATTTCAGACCGTCCAGCCGGGCATGCGGCAGGGCAACGCCATGCCCCACACCCGTTGGCCCCAGGCTTTCGCGTTCAAGCAATGCCTCGACCGCGGCGGCTGGATTCAGCCCGTATGCGGCAAAAGCCAGTTCGCCCAGATCCTGAAAAAGCCGCTTCTTGCTGGACATGGTGCCAATCACCTTGACCGCCTCTGGCTTGAGAATATTTGAAAGATCCATCAGTTCGACACATACTTTCGTTATGCGTTGCCGCGCGACCCCGTCCAGGGATCAGGTGTCAATCCAGCCGACATTGCCGTCGTCACGACGATGAACAACATTTACGCCGCCGGTTTTTTCGTTCCGGAAGACAAGAAGCGGCGCGCCGGCAAGCTCCATCTGCATCACCGCTTCGCCAACTGAAAGCGAAGGAATCGTTACTTCCATTTCGGCGATGATCATCGGTTGCAGCGAATCCGGCTCCGAATCTTCATCCTCCGTAGAACTGGCGAGGATATACGAGGACGCGCCAGAGAGTTCAACCGGGGCAACACGATCCTTATGATGGTCCTTGAGCCGACGCTTGTATCGGCGCATCTGCTTTTCCATCTTTTCGCAGCAGCTATCGAAAGCGGCATAGATTTCCGTCGCATGCGCCTTGGCCTGCGCGGTCAGCCCTGTGGACAAGTGAACCGTCGCTTCGCAGACGTATTCATGGGCATCGCGTGAAAAAACGATATTCGCATCGGTCGGCCGCTGTGCATATTTGTCCACGGCTTGCCCAAGCTCTTGTTTTACATGGGTTTGCAGCGCGTCGCCGATGTCGATCTGTTTTCCGGTGATCTGATAACGCATCACGAAGCCTCCTTGGTGTTATTATGAGATGACACCGAATTCCAGGTCCGCCGTTGCAGGGAAATTGTAACTGCCGGTGGAAACCGCCGCTTGGCGCCGCCTGTCAGGTTCGCCTGCGTATCCCAATTCGGTGTCGCGCGAACGATGATGATATTCTGGTGCATCCCTTTCATTTGGTGTCAGTTTCCCGCGCCTTGTCAATGGTTTCGCAGTCAAGGATTGCGCAACAATCTGTGGCGATCCTGGGTATCGTCACGAAACCCGGAAACTTTGCCCCAGATAGACGCGGCGGACGTTTTCGTCGCGGATCACTTCATCCGTTGTCCCGCTCATCAAAACCGTGCCATCATGCAGAATATAAGCCCGATCGACAATTTCCAGGGTCTCGCGCACGTTGTGATCGGTGATCAGCACCCCAATGCCACGCGATTTCAGATCTGCGACAAGCCCGCGAATTTCCGCTACGGCAATCGGATCAACCCCCGCAAAAGGTTCATCCAGCAGCAGATAGCGCGGATTGGCCGCCAGGCAGCGCGCAATTTCGACCCGGCGCCGTTCACCGCCCGACAATGACAACGCCGGCGCCCGCCGCAGGTGGTCGATGGAAAATTCGGACAACAGTTCTTCCAGACGTTCGCGCCGGGTATGCGGGTCGTCTTCGGCGATTTCGAGAATGGCCAGAATATTGTCTTCGACACTTAGCCCGCGAAAGATGCTGACCTCTTGGGGCAGATAGCCGATCCCCAGACGCGCACGGCGATACATGGGCAATCCGGTAACATCGCGCCCGTCGATGATGACCGAGCCGCCTTCGGGCATGATCAGACCCGCAATCGCGTAAAAGCAGGTCGTCTTGCCCGAACCGTTCGGCCCCAGCAATGCCGCCACTTCACCGGGTGCAAGGTCGATGCTGACATCACGGATGACCAGCCGCTTGCGATAGGACTTGCGCAGGTTGACCACCTTCAGCCCCTGCGCGCCGCTTGCCAGTTTCGAATTGTCAGGTTGGTTCATTGCGCGCCGCCGGGCTGAAATGTGGTCTTTACCCGGCCTTCGATCACGCCGGTTCCCTGCTGCAGGTCAACCGTCAGCTTTTGCCCAGACACGGCGTTATCGCCTTGCGTCAGCAGAACATTTCCCGTCATCACGATGCTGCCGTTTTCAACGTCATAGATCGCTTCTTGTCCCTCGGCGGCGTCGGTGCCACTGACCAGAACGACATTGCCGGTTGCGTGCAGGCTGGCGATCCCGCCGCCGTCGGCATAGTTGACCAAAACCTGTTCGGCCTGCATCCGCATCTCGCCCTGACCGATCAGTACATTTCCGCTGAACACGGCGGTTCCTTCGGCCTGGTTCACCGCCAGCTGGTCGGCCGTCACCTCGACCGCCAATGAACGATCCTGGCGCATTTGTCCAAAGGCCACCTGCGCGGTCTGCCCGATGGCCGTTCCGGCCACCCATATCGACAGAAGGGCCAATAGCCCGGTCAAAACCCTGTGCATGCGCCCCCACTCAGCTTTGCGGTTGATATACCAGCTTCACGCCATGCTTGAAAACCAGAACATAATCCCCCTGCGCGTCGGTGCCCCCCGTCAGGCGCATGGTGCCGGCGGTCAGCTTGCCCATAGGGGTTTCGGCCTCGATCAGGCTGTCGGCCACGACCTCGGTCCGGTCCAGGGCAGTTGTCAAGGCGCGGGTTTCGATCCGATAGCCATCCGATGTCACGATGCGCACGCCGTCCGTCAGGGTTACCTGTTTGGCAACGGCATCAATTGCGCCAGTGGTTGCGGTGATGTCGGCAAAGGTTCCGCTGGAAAATTCCAGCCGGGCAGCCACGGTGCCCGCGGTTGCGGGGTCCTGTGCGTCTTTTCCAGGTTGTGCGAACCTGGCCGATACTGAAATCGCGGTGCCGTCTTCGGTGACGCTGGCATAGTTGGGCGCGGTGATGCGTTGTTCACGAGCCAGCTGATCCAGATCCACCTTGCTGTAGGGTATCGTGCGGATTTCATCCCCGCGCGGTGAAAACAGGAACAGCGTCGACAACAGCCCCAGCGCGGCCAGTGGCAATACGATCTTCGCAAATGCGATGAAGCGGGAATAGCTGTTGTCGAAGGCGGCCATGCCTCAGACCACCCCGGCCCGCAGACAGTCATGTATGTGCAAAATGCCCTCGGGGCGGCCATCGCCGGCCGGGTCAACGACGAAAAGGCTGGTTACCTTGCGCCCGTTCATCACCGCCAATGCCTGTTCGGCAAGCGATTCCGGCCGGATGGTCAGCGGGTTTGCCGTCATCACCTGCTCTACTTTCAGTTCCAGCAGCCCGCGCAGATGGCGGCGCAAGTCACCGTCGGTCACGATCCCGGCCAGATGCCCGGCAGTGTCGGTCACGCCAACCACGCCAAAGCCCTTTTGGCTGATCGCGATCAATGCCTCGCCCATTTCGGTGCCGACAGGCACCAATGGCATCGCATCGCCGCGATGCATCAGGTCGCGCACCTTGGACAGGCGCGCGCCCAGCTTGCCGCCGGGATGGAAGGCCCGGAAATGATCCGGCGTGAAATCGCGATGCTCCATCAGCGCAACCGCCAGCGCATCGCCCAGCGCCAGGGTCATCGTGGTGGATGTGGTGGGCACCAGCCCGGTCGGGCAGGCCTCGTCGGCGGGGGGCAGCAGAATGGCGACATCTGCCTGCCGCAGCAGGGTCGATCCCTCGCGCCCGGCAACGCCGATCATCGGGATGGAAAAGCGGCGGGTATAGGCGATGATATCGGCCAGTTCCGGGGTTTCACCGGAATTCGACAGCACCAGCGCGACATCGCCATGGGCCAGCATACCCAGATCGCCATGGCTGGCCTCGGCGGGATGCACGAAATGCGCAGGCGTGCCGGTGCTGGCCAGCGTCGCCGCGATCTTGCGCGCGATATGGCCTGATTTACCCATGCCCGACACGATCACCCGGCCTTCAGCCTTCAACAACAGATCGACCGCCTGCGCAAAACTGTCGCCCAGCGCATCGGCCAGCGCGTTCAGCGCCCGGGCCTCGACTGCAATAACGCGGCGACCGGTTTCTATGAAGGTATCGGTGGTCATCTTCTAATGCTCGAAAATGTCGATTTCGGGCCAGCCGGCCAGATCCAGACGCGCCCGCATCGGCAAAAATTCGAAACAGGCCTGCGCCAGTTCTGTGCGGCCTTCGCGCGCCAGCATCGCATCAAGTGCCTCGCGCAGGCGATGCAGATACAGCACATCCGAGGCGGCATAAGTCATCTGCGCCTCGGTCAGCTTCTCGCTTCCCCAATCAGATGTCTGCTGTTGCTTGGAAATGTCCACGCCCAACAGTTCCTGCAGCAGATATTTCAGCCCATGCCGGTCGGTGAAGGTGCGCACCAGTTTCGACGCGATCTTGGTGCAGTAAACCGGCGCGGTCAGGGTGCCAAAGGCGTGATACATCGCAGCGATATCAAAGCGCCCGAAGTGGAACAGCTTCAGCACCGCCGGATCGGCCAGCATGCGGCACAGGTTCGGAGCCGCAGTTTGCCCTATGGCGATCTGCACCAGATGTGCGTTCCCGTCTCCGCCCGACAACTGGACCATGCATAACCGATCACGCATGGGGTTCAGCCCCATGGTTTCACAGTCGATCGCTACGATTGGCCCCAGGTCCAGATCGTCGGGAAGGTCGCGTTGATGCAATTGAATGGTCACGGGGCCCCCGGTATTTGTCTGGCGGGCAAACCAGCCCACTGGCACCCGAAAACAGGTGCGCTCTCGCTTAAGGCTTTGTGCCCCCACAGCCGGGTTACGTCAATGCCCGACGGGCTCAGCTTCGTCGACGCGATCCGACAGCTTGATGTCTTCCAGAAACAGCGCCAGCAGCAGCGCGACTATCGCAAGCGTGACGAGGATCAGGAAAATCGGGTGCATCGCATTGGTAATGGCCTGCACCACGGCTTCACGAATTTCGGGCGGCAAGGCGGCGACATGCGCGGCATCCATTGCGCCCGGCTCGGCCCCGGCGGGCAAGGAACGGCCGATCTGCGCGCTCAGCCTGTTTGTGAACAGCGCGCCGAACAGGGCAATCCCGATTGACCCGCCAATTTGCCTGAACAGGGTAAAGCTGGCCGTGGCGACGCCCAGCATGCTGCGTTGAACCGCGTTCTGGATAGACGTTGTGCCCACCGACAGGATCGGGCCGATACCAAGCCCGACCAGCCCGATCAGGGCCATCACCTGCCAATGCGGCGTGTCAGCACGCAGTTGGGTCAACAGTCCCATGCCCAGGATCAGCGCGACCAGACCTATTGAAGGAAGCCGCCGATAGCGCCCCGTCTTGCCCATGATCCCGCCCGCACCAATCGACCCGGCCAGGATGCCCGTCATCAGCGGCAGCATCTGCAGGCCTGAATTCGTGGGGGTCACGCCTTTGGCCACCTGAAGATACAGCGGCATGAAGGTGACGGTGCCGAACAATGCCGCGCCACCGATTGCCCCGACACCGGCAAAAATCGCGAAGGTGCGGTGACGAAACAGCGACAAGGGCAAGATCGGCTCTTGTGCTTTGCGTTCAACGTAGATGAAGCCGATCAGGGCAACCACCGACAGCGCGATCATCGCGCGGATGAAATCCGAATCCCACGCAAAGGTGCGACCGCCCAGGCTGGTGAACAGGATGACTGCCGACAGACAGGCTGTCAGCAACACCGCGCCCAGATAGTCGATCCTGTGGCGGGTTCTGATCCCGCGTGGCTTGAAGGCGATCGCGAAGACCACCAATGCGAATATCCCCAGCGGCAGGTTCACATAGAAGATCCAGCGCCAGGACAGGTTTTCGACCAGATAACCGCCCAGCAACGGGCCCGCGACACTGGACAGTCCGAATGCGCCGGCGAATATGCCCTGAACCTTGCCACGGTCGCGCGGGGAAACCACATCTGCCACCACCGTAAAGGCCAGCACGAACAGACCGCCGCCGCCGATGCCCTGCAGGCCGCGCGCCAGGATCAGAAACAGCATTGATCCCGCCTGCCCTGCCAACACCGATCCCAGCAGGAACAGCACGACCGAAGTCTGCATCATGATCTTGCGGCCATACAGATCGCCCAGCTTGCCATATAGCGGCGCCACGACAGTCGAGGTCAGCAGATAGGCCGTGACCACCCAGCTGAGATGATCCAGACCGCCCAGTTCTGCCACAATCGTCGGCAGCGCGGTTGAAACGATGGTCTGATCCAGCGAGGCCAGCAACAGCATGACCGCGACCGCGGCCAGTATCAGCCGCGGGGCCTGTTTCGACTCTGCCGGTGCGCCGGTCTCGGTCATGGTCTTACCTTGTTGAAACGGTCCACAGGCCGTGAAACTTGCCTATCCCTGCGGTCTTCGTCGTTCAACGCCAAAAACGAAAGACGCCGCGGAAACCGCGGCGTCTTTTCATTATCCGAAGATATGGTGCCCAGGAGAGGACTCGAACCTCCACACCGTTGCCAGTACTAGCACCTGAAGCTAGCGCGTCTACCATTCCGCCACCTGGGCAGGTGTCGTGAGGCCGCGATGTATAACCGGGCGCGGGTGCTGTCAACGGGTGTTTGGCGCAGAATGGTCATCAGGGCATTACTGCCTTGTTCGCGCTGCGGCGGAAAGCTATTCAGGCAAGGACATATCGCAGGAGGCTTGCATGACCAGACTTGTGACCATCTATGGCGGTTCGGGGTTTGTCGGACGATATATCGCACGCCGCATGGCACAGGCGGGCTGGCGCGTGCGTGTCGCCGTACGCCGCCCGAACGAGGCAGGTTTTGTCCGCACCTATGGCGTTGTCGGTCAGGTCGAACCGGTGTTCTGCAACATCCGTGATGACGATTCGGTGCGCGCCGCGATGACAGGGGCCAATGCGGTGGTGAATTGTGTCGGCACATTCGATGCCGTCGGGCGCAACAATTTCGACGCCGTTCAGCATGAAGGTGCCGGTCGGATCGCACGGATCGCGGCGCAAACCGGGGTCGCGCATCTGGTGCATATCTCGGCCATAGGCGCGGATGAACAATCCGACAGCCAGTATGCGCGTTCAAAAGCGCGGGGCGAAGCGGCCATTCTGGCGGCATTCCAAAACGCCGTCATCCTGCGCCCTTCGGTGATCTTCGGTGTCGAAGACAAATTTTTCAACCGTTTTGCCGGAATGACGCGCCTTGGGCCGATTCTGCCGGTTGTAGGGGCGAACACGCGCTTTCAGCCCGTTTATGTCGATGATGTGGCCAAGGCTGCGGCGATGGCCGCGCAGGGACTTGCGCCCGCCGGGATATATGAACTGGGCGGGCCCGAAGTCCGCAGTTTCCGCGATCTGATGGCGAACATGCTGAAGGTCATTCACCGCCGCCGCCTGATCGTCAACATGCCGTTCTTCGTCGCCCGCATCATCGCCGGTGCGCTGGGGTTTGCGCAGTTCATCACGGGTGGGCTTTTTCACAACAGCATCCTGACATCCGATCAGGTGCGCAGCCTGGCGACCGATAATGTGGTTGCGAAAGGCGCCAGGGGTTTCGCCGATCTGGGTATCATTCCGGTCGATCCGGGCGCGATCCTGCCGGAATACCTCTATCGGTTTCGGCCCACGGGCCAATATGACGCCATCACCGATTCAGCCAAGAATCTGAAAGCCTGATTTTCATACCCTTCGAAGGAACATTGTGAATGTTCGATCATACGACCCTTGTTGCGCTTTTTCTGGGTTTGATCGAAGGGCTGACAGAGTTCATTCCGGTATCGTCTACGGGTCATCTGCTGCTAGCGGGGCATTTTCTGGGGTTCGAATCCGCCGGGAAAACCTTCGAGGTGGTCATTCAGCTTGGCGCGGTGCTGGCCATCCTGACGGTTTATTCGTCCAAGCTATGGCGAGTTTTCAGCACGGCGCCCAGCGACCCGCAATCGCGACGGTTCATCCTGTCGGTTCTGATCGCCTTTCTGCCCGCGGTGATCATCGGCGTCCTGGCGCATGACGTGATCAAGAACGTGCTTTTCGAGACACCCAAACTGATCGCGATCATGCTTATCCTTGGCGGGTTCGTCTTGCTGTTGGTCGACCGCCTGCCACTGGTCCCACGCCACCACGATGCGATGCGATATCCGTTGGGCATGGCGCTGATCATCGGTGTGGTGCAATGCTTGGCCATGATCCCCGGCGTATCGCGGTCAGGGGCCACGATCGTGGGCGCATTGTTGTTGGGGGCCGATAAACGCTCGGCCGCCGAGTTTTCGTTTTTTCTGTCGATGCCCACCATGGCCGGCGCTTTTGCCTATGATCTGTACAAGAACCGTGACGTGCTGGATGCCAGCGCGGTCAATGAAATCGCAGTCGGCTTCGTCGCCGCCTTCATTGCCGCGGTTCTGGTGGTGAAGGTCTTGCTTACCTATGTCGGTCGGCATGGGTTCAGCCTGTTTGCCTGGTGGCGAATCATTGTCGGGGCAATTGCTTTGGCGGCGCTGACATTCGGCTGACGGGCCAATAGGTAACTTATGCTTACCTTTATTTGATCTGCGGCTGATTAAATTTGCAGCATACAGCATAAATTTACCAATTTAGGTCAACATTGCTGCCTTTTCATTTTCGGCGGTCGGATTTACAAAGCGGCACCCGCAATTCGACTGGGAGGCGCCGTCATGGCCAAGCAAGTCATGCTGAAATTCGTGGATGTTGAAAAGCAGATGCCGCAAAAGCGTCCGCCTGATCTGCGTGCCCGTGACTTTGATGAAATCTATTCGGAATATGCCGATGCAAAGGCCAAGGAGCAGTCCAGCCGTTGCAGCCAGTGCGGCGTGCCCTATTGCCAGTCGCATTGCCCGTTGCACAACAACATCCCCGACTGGTTGCGCCTGACTGCCGAGGGTCGGCTGCAGGAAGCCTATGAGATCAGCCAGGCCACCAATACCTTTCCGGAAATCTGTGGCCGTATCTGCCCGCAGGATCGCCTGTGCGAAGGCAATTGCGTGATCGAACAATCGGGTCATGGCACTGTCACCATTGGCGCGGTGGAAAAATATATCACCGACACGGCCTGGGAAAACGGCTGGGTCAAACCGGCGGCCCCCGCCACCGAACGCCCGGAAAGCGTCGGCATCATCGGGGCTGGTCCCGGCGGATTGGCTGCGGCCGATGCATTGCGCCGCGCCGGTGTGCAGGTGACGGTCTATGACCGGTATGACCGCGCGGGCGGGCTGATGACCTATGGCATTCCGGGGTTCAAGCTAGAAAAAGACGTGGTCATGCGCCGCATCGACCAGTTGGAACAGGGCGGGGTCGAATTCGTGCTCAACTGCACTGTCGGCGAGGATCTTTCCTTTGATGCGATCCGCGGCAAGCATGACGCGGTTCTGATCGCCACCGGCGTTTACAAGACCCGCGCATTGGAAGCGCCGGGCGTTGGCGCCGGCGGTATCGTGCGGGCCATTGATTATCTGACCGCCTCCAACCGCAAATCCTTTGGCGATGACGTGCCCGAATATGACAGTGGCGAACTCAACGCCGAAGGCAAGCGGGTGATCGTGGTCGGCGGCGGCGACACCGCAATGGATTGCGTGCGCACCGCGATCCGCCAGGGTGCCACCAGCGTGAAATGCCTGTATCGCCGCGACCGCGCCAATATGCCCGGTTCGCAGCGCGAAGTTCAGAACGCCGAAGAGGAAGGCGTGGAATTCGTCTGGCTGTCGGCCCCTGTGGGATTCATCGGCGACACCGTCAGCAGCGTTATCATCCAGAAGATGCGGCTGGGCCTGCCCGATGCCACCGGCCGCCAGATGCCCGAGGTGATTGAAGGCGCGGATTACACCGAAGCCGCTGATCTGGTCGTGCAGGCACTGGGGTTCGAACCCGAAGACCTGCCCACGCTGTGGGGCGAACCCGCGCTGGAAGTTACCCGCTGGGGCACGATCAAGGCCGATTACCGCAGCCATCAGACCAGCCTGCCCGGTGTGTTTGCCGTGGGCGATATCGTGCGCGGCGCGTCCTTGGTTGTCTGGGCAATCCGCGACGGGCGCGAAGCCGCCGACAGTATCCTGACCTATCTTGCGCAGCCTGCGCAGGTAGCGGCGGAATAAGGAAACCCTGCCAAAGCGCAGGTGCTGAACAAACATGGCATCACAACGGATGGAGCCTGACATGACCAAATATGACGAAAACTGGGTTGCCGCCGAACAGGCCAAGCGCGCCTATATGGCCGAACATGGCCTGTATAGCGACGAAGATGAACATTCGTCCTGCGGTGTCGGTCTTGTCGTGTCGGTGAATGGCAAGCCCAGCCGAGCCGTGGTTGAAAACGGTATAAACGCGCTGAAAGCGGTGTGGCACCGTGGCGCGGTCGATGCCGACGGGCGCACAGGCGACGGGGCCGGCATTCATGTGCAGATCCCGGTGCCGTTCTTTTATGACCAGATCCGCCGCACCGGGCATGAACCGCAGATGGACAAGCTGATCGCGGTCGGGCAGGTCTTCCTGCCCCGCACCGATTTCGGCGCACAGGAAAAATGCCGCACCATCGTCGAGGCCGAAGTGCTGCGCATGGGCTATTACATCTATGGCTGGCGTCATGTGCCGGTGAATATCGACGTTCTGGGCGACAAGGCCAACGCCACCCGCCCCGAAATCGAACAGATCATCCTGTCCAATGTCAAAGGCGTGGATGAAGAAACGTTTGAGCGCGAGCTGTATATCATCCGTCGCCGGATCGAGAAGGCCGCCGCCGCCGCGGGGGTGCAAAGCCTGTATCTGTGTTCGCTGTCCTGCCGGTCGATCATCTACAAGGGCATGATGCTGGCGCAGGACGTGGCGGAATTCTATCCCGACCTGAAGGATCAGCGGTTCGAAAGCGCCTTTGCGATCTATCACCAGCGGTATTCGACCAATACATTTCCGCAATGGTGGCTGGCCCAGCCGTTCCGCATGCTGGCCCATAACGGCGAGATCAACACGCTGAAAGGCAATCTGAACTGGATGCGCAGCCACGAGATCCGCATGGCGTCATCCGCCTTTGGCGACAGAGCTGAAGACATCAAGCCGATCGTGCCGCAGGGGTCGTCGGATTCGGCGGCGCTGGATGCCGTGTTCGAGGTGCTGGTGCGCGCCGGGCGTTCGGCCCCCATGGCCAAGACGATGCTGGTGCCGGAAAGCTGGTCTAAACAGGCGCAGGAACTGCCGCAAAGCTGGCGCGACATGTATTCCTATTGCAATTCGGTAATGGAGCCCTGGGACGGCCCAGCCGCCCTGGCCATGACCGATGGTCGCTGGGTTTGCGCCGGGCTTGACCGCAATGGCCTGCGCCCGCTGCGTTTTGTCGTGACGCGCGACGGAATGCTGATCGCCGGGTCCGAAGCCGGAATGGTGCCGGTGATCGAAGCCAATGTGCTGGAAAAAGGCGCGCTGGGGCCGGGTCAGATGATCGCGGTCGATATGAAGACCGGCAAGCTTTATCATGACGTTGAAATCAAGGATCGCCTGGCCAATTCGCAACCCTTTGGCGATTGGGTCGGCAAGATCAACGATCTTGACGAGGCACTGAGCCGCGTCACCGAAAAGGCGTTGTTCTCGGGGGCCGAGCTTCGCAAACGGCAGATCGCCGCTGGGTATTCCATTGAAGAACTGGAACAGGTTCTGACGCCCATGGCCGAAGACGCCAAGGAAGCGCTGGCTTCGATGGGCGATGATACGCCTTCGGCGGTGCTGTCGGAAAAATACCGGCCGCTGTCGCATTTCTTCCGCCAGAACTTCAGCCAGGTCACTAACCCGCCGATCGACAGCTTGCGCGAATACCGGGTGATGAGCCTGAAAACCCGGTTCGGCAACCTCAAGAACGTGCTGGACGAAGACAGCAGCCAGACCGAGATTCTGGTTCTGGAAAGCCCCTTTGTGGGCAATGCACAATTCGATGAAATGGTGACGCATTTCAATGCGCCCATGGTCGAGATCGACTGCACCTTTCCCGCCGATGGCGGCCCGGAGGCACTGCATGATGGTCTGGCGCGCATCCGCGCCGAAGCCGAAGATGCAGTGCGATCTGGGGCCGGGCATCTTGTGCTGACTGACCAGCACCAGGGGCCGGAAAAGATCGCGATGCCGATGATTCTGGCCACCAGTGCGGTGCATAGCTGGCTGACCCGCAAGGGCCTGCGCACCTTCACTTCGGTCAATGTCCGGTCGGCCGAATGCATAGATCCGCATTATTTCGCGGTTCTTATCGGCTGTGGCGCGACCACGGTGAATGCCTATCTGGCCGAAGACAGTCTGGCTGACCGCATCGGTCGCGGGTTGCTTGAAGGCACCCTGACCGAAGCTGTCGCGCGATACCGCGAGGCGGTTGACCAGGGTCTGCTGAAGATCATGGCCAAAATGGGCATCTCGGTGATCTCATCCTATCGTGGCGGCCTGAACTTCGAGGCTGTCGGTCTGTCGCGCGCCATGGTGGCGGAATATTTCCCCGGCATGCACAGCCGCATATCGGGCATCGGCGTGCACGGTATTCAGCACAAACTGGAACAGGTCCACGCCCAGGGCTGGCGCGGTGGCAGCGATGTGCTGCCGATCGGCGGCTTTTACAAGGCGCGCCGCAGTGGCGAAAAGCATGCCTGGGAAGCCCAGACCATGCATATGCTACAGATCGCCTGCAACACCGCATCCTATGAGATGTGGCAGCGCTATTCAGCCGCAATGCGGGCCAATCCGCCCATCCACCTGCGGGATCTGCTGGATATCAAGCCACTGGGCAAGGCCATCCCGATCGACGAGGTCGAAAGCATCACCGCGATCCGCAAGCGGTTCGTGACGCCCGGCATGTCGCTGGGGGCATTGTCGCCCGAAGCGCATAAAACGCTGAACGTGGCCATGAACCGCATCGGTGCGAAATCCGACAGCGGCGAGGGCGGCGAAGATCCGGCGCATTTCCTGCCCGAGGCCAATGGCGACAACCCGTCGGCCAAGATCAAACAGGTGGCTTCGGGTCGTTTCGGGGTGACGGCGGAATATCTGAACCAGTGCGAAGAGCTGGAAATCAAGGTGGCGCAGGGCGCCAAGCCCGGTGAAGGCGGCCAGTTGCCCGGCATGAAAGTGACCGAGCTGATCGCACGCCTGCGCCATTCGACCAAGGGCGTAACGCTGATCAGCCCGCCGCCGCATCACGATATCTATTCGATCGAGGATCTGGCGCAGCTGATCTATGATCTGAAACAGATCAATCCGCGCGCCAAGGTGACAGTCAAGCTGGTGGCCAGTTCTGGCGTCGGCACGATTGCCGCCGGTGTGGCCAAGGCCAAGGCGGATGTGATCCTGATTTCGGGCCATAACGGGGGCACCGGGGCATCACCCGCGACGTCGATCAAGTTCGCGGGCCTGCCATGGGAAATGGGCCTGACAGAGGCGCATCAGGTTCTGGCGATGAACAACCTGCGCGACCGCGTGACGCTGCGCACCGATGGCGGGCTGCGCACCGGGCGTGACATTGTCATGGCCGCGATGCTGGGCGCCGAAGAATACGGGATCGGCACCGCCGCGCTGATCGCGATGGGCTGCATCATGGTACGTCAGTGCCAGTCAAACACCTGCCCTGTCGGCGTCTGTACCCAGGATCCGCGCCTGCGTGAAAAATTCACCGGCAATGCTGACAAGGTGGTGAACCTGATCACCTTCTATGCCCAGGAAGTGCGCGAAATTCTGGCCAGCATTGGCGCACGGTCTCTGGATGAGGTGATCGGCCGTGCCGATCTGCTGAGCCAGGTCAGCCGTGGTGCCGATCATCTGGACGATCTGGACCTGAATCCGCTGCTGATCACCGTCGATGGGGCGGCCAAGATCGTCTATAACCGCGACAAGCCGCGCAACGCAGTGCTGGATACGCTGGATGCGCAAATTGTCGAAGACGCCAAGCGGTTCTTCGAGGATGGCGAAAAGATGCAACTGTCCTATGCGGTGCGCAACACCTGGCGCACGGTCGGCACGCGGGCGTCCAGCCATATCGTCAAGCGGTTCGGGATGCGCAACAGCCTGCAGCCCGATCATCTGACGGTAAAACTGTCGGGTTCAGCCGGGCAGTCGCTGGGGGCCTTTGCCGCCCCGGGGCTGAAGATCGAAGTGTCGGGCGACGCGAATGATTATGTTGGCAAGGGTCTGTCGGGCGGCACCATTGTGGTGCGCCCGCCGATGGCCAGCCCGCTGATCGCCAGCGAGAACACGATCATCGGCAATACGGTGCTGTATGGGGCCACCGATGGCTATCTGTTCGCAGCCGGACGCGCGGGCGAGCGGTTCGCTGTGCGCAATTCGGGCGCCAAGGTGGTGATCGAGGGCTGTGGATCGAACGGTTGTGAATACATGACCGGCGGCGTGGCCGTGATTTTGGGCACCATCGGCGCCAATTTCGGGGCCGGCATGACCGGCGGGATGGCCTATTTGTACGATCCCGACGGCACGGCCAAGGGGCTGATGAATCTGGAAACCCTTGTGACCTGCCCGGTGACGGTCGCGCATTGGGAAGCGCAGCTCAAAGGCCTGATAGACCGCCACCTGAGCGAAACCGGCAGCCGTCGCGCAGCCGATATACTGCAGCACTGGGATATCGAACGGGCCAATTTCCTGCAGGCCTGTCCCAAGGAAATGCTGCCGCATCTCAAGCATCAGCTTGGGGTCGAAAAACAGGCGGTTCCGGCGGAATAGTCCCTGTCACGGCTTTTCTAAAGCAATGCCACGCCCTATAGCTGGGGCGTGGCAAAACGTAAGACAAAACCCAAACAACAGCCGGTGCTATCGCGGCTTGTGGCGTGGCCGTTTCAATGGCTGCGACGCTGGGCGCGGCTTGGTCTGCGCATGGTGCTGGGGCTGGCGCTGCTGCTTGTCGTTCTGGTGGCGCTGTTTGCCTTTGTTGGGCCGCCGACCACCCTTACGATCTGGTCCGAAGGGCGCAAGAATGGCGGGGTTGAACGTGACTGGGTCGCGTTTGAAGATATTGCGCCATCAGCGGTTCGGGCGGTGGTCGCGGCGGAAGATGCGAATTTCTGTCGCCATTGGGGGTTCGATGTAAAGGCGATCCGGGCGGCGCTGGATGACGGCGCGCAGCGCGGGGCCTCGACCATTACCCAGCAAACGGTGAAGAACGTCTTCTTGTGGCAGGGGCGCAGCTGGCCACGCAAGGTGCTGGAAACGGCGCTGACACCGCTGGTTGAAGCTGTCTGGTCCAAGCGGCGCATTCTGGAAGTCTATCTGAATGTGGCCGAGTTCGGCACCGGCGTATTCGGAATCGAAGCCGCGGCAAGGCACTATTTCAGCGTGAATGCCGCCGATCTGACCCCTGCGCAGGGCGCCCGGCTGGCCGTCATCCTGCCCAGCCCAAAATCCCGTGATCCCGCGCGCCTGCCGCCCTGGCTGCAAAAACAGGCGCTGCGTGTGCAAGATGGCGCCGACACGATCAAGCTGGATGGCCGCGCCATGTGTTTCGAGAGTTGAAAATACCGCCGCCACGCGGCAAGAGGGTCAAACCCCGTTTAATCAGAGTTGGACGCAATGAACCGAATGTTTCACGTTCCCCTGTCGCCGTTTTGCCGGAAGGTAAGGCTGGTGATGGCCGAAAAACGGATCGAACTGGAACTGATCGAAGAGCGCTATTGGGAACAGGACCCGGATTTCATGCGGCGCAATCCGGCCGGGAAAGTGCCCGTGCTGCGCATGGATGGCCGCGTGATGAGCGAAAGCCAGGCGATCTGCGAGTATCTGGAAGAAACCGTTCCCAATCCGCCGCTTTTGCCAGCGAATGCCGCCGAGCGTTTTGAAGTTCGACGGCTGGTCTTCTGGTTCGATGACAAGTTTCACGCCGAGGTGACTTCGAAACTGTTATACGAGCGGGTCAACAAAAAGCTGATGGGGCGCGGATACCCGGACAGCAAGAATGTCAAAGCCGGGGCACAAAGCATCAAGTATCATCTGGATTACCTTGGCTGGCTGCTGGATCAGCGGCGGTGGCTGGCGGGCGACGTGATGACGCTGGCCGATTTCGCCGCCGCGGCGCATCTGTCTTGCCTGGATTATATCAGCGATGTGGATTGGAACCGCAATGCCACCGTCAAGGACTGGTATGCCAAGATCAAGTCGCGCCCGGCCTTTCGTGGCCTTCTGGCCGATCAGGTGCCCGGATTTCCGCCGCCGCCGCATTATGCCGATCTGGATTTCTGAACCCTCGGGTGGGGGGCTGTCTGCCCCCCACACCCCCCGAGAGTATTTCCGCCAAGAAGATGGAGCGGACGGATGAAGGACCAGTTGATCGCGCAGGCGCAGGTGGAAGGCTTTGCCAAATGTCGTGTCACACGGCCTGACGCTGTTCCGCAGGCGGCCGGGCGGTTGGCGGCGTTTCTGGCGGATGGCCGGCACGGGCAGATGGGATGGATGGCCGAGCGCGCGGACTGGCGAGGCGATCCGGCAGCCTTGTGGCCACAGGCGCGATCTGTGATCATGCTGGCCGAACCCTATACGCCCGAACATGACCCGCTGGCGGTGCTTGATCAGCGGGATCGTGGTGCGATCTCGGTTTATGCGCAGAACCGTGATTACCATGATGTGGTGAAGAAGCGACTGAAACGATTGGGGCGCTGGCTGATCGAACAGGCGCCGGACGCGCAGATCAAGGTTTTCGTCGATACCGCGCCGGTCATGGAAAAGCCGCTGGGACAGGCGGCGGGGCTGGGCTGGCAGGGCAAGCATACGAACCTGTTGGCGCGCGATCTGGGAAACTGGTTCTTTCTGGGCGCGATCTTTACCACCCTGGACATCGAGCCTGATCAACCTGAACACGATCATTGCGGCAGTTGCACGGCCTGTCTGGATATCTGTCCGACGCAGGCCTTTCCGGCACCGTTTCAACTGGATGCACGGCGCTGCATTTCCTATCTGACGATAGAGCATCACGGTCCCGTTGCGGAAGAATTGCGCGCAAGGTTGGGAAACCGGATTTATGGCTGCGACGATTGTCTGGCGGTGTGCCCCTGGAACAAGTTCGCGCAATCCGCGCGGGAAGCCAGATATCATGCGCGCGACGACCTGAAGGCACCGGAGTTGGCGCAACTGGCCGCGCTGGACGATGCGGCGTTCCGGGCGATGTTCGCGGGTTCGCCGATCAAGCGGATCGGACGCAACAGATTCGTGCGTAACGTTCTGTATGCGATCGGGAATTCGGGGAATGCCGCGTTGCGCGTGGTCGCCGCGCGGCTGCAAGATGATGCCGATGCCACGGTCGCTGATGCCGCGCGGTGGGCGGTTGGGCGACTTGGGCAGGAATAGAGCCGATTTTGAACGGGTGCGCAAATCACCAGGACAAATTTCCAAACGCGTGTTCGTTTAATCTGTTCCCTTTATTGAAATGTCATCGTAACAGGATCACATGCATCCGGCGCGCGGCATTCTTCTGAAACTGATTTCGGTCACCCTGTTTGCGGTGATGTCGGGCCTTGTCAAATCGGCCACGGCCAATGTCCCGTTGGGGGAGGCGGTGTTTTTCCGTTCGCTGCTGGCGCTGCCGGTGATTGTCGCCTGGCTTTCCTGGCAGGGAGAACTGCGCGTGGGCCTGCGTACGACGAACCCCCTGGGGCATGTCTGGCGCGGCTTCGTCGGTACTACGGCGATGGGGCTTGTATTTGCGGCGCTGCGGTTTCTGCCTTTGCCCGAAGCGACGGCGATCGGATATGCGGCACCGCTGATGGTGGTGATTTTCGCGGGGCTGTTTTTGGGCGAAAAGGTGGGCGTCTTCCGGATATCGACTGTGGTTCTGGGCATGGTCGGCGTCTTGATCGTGTTATCGCCGCGCATTACGGCATTTGGCGGCGCGCCGGATACGTCGCTGACAATCGGGGCGCTGGCGGCGGTGGGTGGTGCATTTGCGGCGGCGCTGGCGCATATTCAGGTGCGGCGGCTGGTTCAGACCGAGCGCGCGTCGACGATTGTATTCTGGTTTTCCGTCACCTCCACGACCCTGTCATTGTTGACGATTCCCTTTGGCTGGATCATCCCTGCGCCACGCGATCTGATATTTCTGGCCCTGGCCGGGATATTGGGGGGCACATCGCAAATTCTGATGACTTCGGCATATCGGTATGCGGATGCGTCAGTGGTCGCACCGTTTGAATATACATCCATGCTGCTGGCGCTGATCATCGGATATTTCGTGTTTGACGAGGTGCCAACGACGATGATGCTGTTTGGTGCGGCTTTGGTTATCATCGCTGGCGTGCTGATCATCTGGCGCGAACGTCAGTTGGGGCTGGAACGCGCGAAACAGCGTAAGGTGACCGGGCTGGGGGGTTGACGGGGGCCGCTGCGGGGATTACTTGCCCGGACAGGGTAAAGGCCCCTGCCGCTCGCGGTGATGAACCATGGTGAAGCCTTTGATCTATGACATCCACTGACCTTGATCAGACGGGATGATGGAAATGCGAGCCCCATCGAAGTTGCCCGTCATATGATGCAAAGGAATGTGCGATGGGCGGAAATCTACCCTCGATCGACGTATTGAAGACCCGGGCCAAGGCGCTGCGGGCGTCGCTTGCCGAAGAAGGGCGCGAGATTGGACACGCTCAGGCGCTTGAGCTGATCGCCAAAAGCCACGGTTTTCGCGACTGGAACACGCTGTTCGCCGCCGTTGGCAATGCGCCGCGCCCGCCGGTTGTGCTAGGCGATGTGGTGGAGGGGCATTATCTGGGGCAGCCCTTCATGGCCGAGGTTCTCGGGGTCGAAACCCTGTCATCGGGCCGGTACAGGGTCACACTCGACTTTGACCAAGCCGTGGATGTGGTGACATTCGACAGCTTTTCGAACTATCGAAAAAGGGTGTCGAAGGTCGTGGACAGCAGCGGGCGCAGCGTTGACCGAACATCGGACGGGGTGCCGCATCTGCTGTTGACATGGTAACGCAAAGGGCGCCCCAGCGGGCGCCCGTTCACCATGGCACGGGATCTTTGGTTACTCCCGCACCAGCTTTTCATAGCCTTCCGCGATATCACGGGTCAGGGCGCCGACTTCGAAGTTATAGTCGCCGATCTGGCCGACCGGGGTTACTTCGGCGGCGGTGCCGGTCAGCCAGCATTGTTCAAAGCTTTCCAGTTCTTCCGGCATGATGTGCCGTTCGATCACGTTCACGCCGCGGTCTTTCAGCATGCCGATCACGGTCTGGCGGGTCAGCCCGTTCAGGAAACAGTCGGGCAGCGGGGTGTGAACCTCGCCATCCTTGACGAAGAAGATATTCGCGCCGGTCGCTTCGGCGACATAGCCGCGATAGTCGAACATCATGGCATCGGAACAGCCTTTGGCCTCGGCCGCGTGTTTGGACATGGTGCAGATCATGTAAAGGCCAGCGGCCTTCGCCTCGGACGGGATGGTTTCGGGGCTGGGGCGTTTCCATTTAGAGATGTCCAGCCTGGCGCCCTTGAATTTGGCGTCGCCGTAATAGTTGCCCCATTCCCAACCGGCCACGGCAAAGCGAACAGGGTTCTTGCGCGCTGAAACGCCCATATCTTCGCCGGCACCGCGCCAGGCAATGGCGCGGACATAGGCATCAGTCCAGCCGTTGGCGCGCAGCATGGCATATTTGGCCTCTTCGATCTGATCGACCGTCAGGGGGATATCCATATCCAGCAACTTGCCCGACCGGATCAGGCGTTCGGAATGCTCGCGGCCCCGGAAGATCTTGCCATTATAACAACGTTCACCTTCGAACACACTGGAGGCATAGTGCAGCGCATGGGTCAGCAGGTGAACCTTGGCATCGCGCCACGGCACCAGTTTGCCGTCCATCCAGATAAATCCGTCGCGATCATCATATGACATTGGCTCATCCTTTCGCTGCGCAGACAACGTAAATTTTTGCGAATATTGCGTCTTATAGGTCCGTTTAGGACATAATATTGCGCGCATTCGCCGCAGCGATAACAATTGATTCTTGGAAAGTCAACATCGCTGACATAAACTGAAGCGATATACAGATCCGAAGGAGGGCCAACCATGACCCAACATTCGCTGGCGCCGTCGCAAAGTGGCGAAAGCCTGCTGTTTCTGACGGATGAGCAGTTGCGCAAAGGAATAGAGGCGATGTTCTTTGCCTATCGCGGGTTCACCGCCGACCCGGACCGCCTGCTGGAAAGCTATGGATACGGGCGCGCCCATCACCGGGCGCTGCATTTCATTCATCGCGCGCCCGGCACGACTGTAAACAATCTTCTGACGATTCTGGGCGTGACGAAGCAATCGCTGAACCGGGTTCTGCGGCGGCTGATCGACGATGGGCTGGTTCAAAGCCGCGTGGGCCGACAGGACAAGCGCGAGCGGCACCTGTTTCTGACCGAAGCCGGGACCGCGCTGGAACAGGCACTGTCAGACGCCCAGCGCGCGCGGATGCGGGTGGCCTATCGCGCCGCCGGGCCAGAGGCCGTTGCAGGATTCCGCAAGGTTCTGGAGGCGATGATGGATCCAGAAATACGGCACTATTACAGCACAAGCAAGGATGGCCAGGCATGACCGCGCCGAATGACACCCACCTGCTGATTGTCGATGATGATGAGCGGATTCGCGGGTTGCTGCAGAAATTTCTGATACGCAATGGCTTTCTTGTCAGTGCCGCACGCGATGCGGCGCATGCACGGCGGCTGTTGGCCGGGCTGGAATTCGATCTGGTCGTTCTGGATGTGATGATGCCAGGCGAAGATGGCGTCAGCCTGACCCGCAGCCTGCGGCAGGTAATCAGCACGCCGATCCTGCTGCTGACCGCGCGGGGCGAAACCAGCGACCGGATTTCAGGGCTAGAGGCGGGGGCAGATGATTACCTGGCCAAACCGTTCGAACCCAAGGAACTGCTGCTGCGCATCAATGCGATTTTGCGGCGGGTGCCACTGTCTGCGCCCCAGGATGCGCGCCCCAAGGTGCTTCATCTGGGGCCCATCCGCTATGATGTCGAACGAAATGAAATGTGGCGAGGCGAAGAGTTGATTCGCTTGACCTCGACCGAGGCGCAGCTGATGCGCATCTTTTCCGCCTGCCCGCGCGAGGCGCTGAGCCGGATCAAACTGGTCGAGGATCTGGGCCGCGACCGGGGGCAGGCACAGGAACGCGCGGTGGATGTTCAGATCACCCGCCTGCGCCGCAAGATCGAGGATGACCCCAAACAACCGCGTTATCTGCAAACAGTGCGCGGCGAAGGCTATATGCTGGCCCCCGACTGAACGCGCCGCTTGCCGGGGCGCGCGGGCTTGGCTAGCGTTACGCGATGAGCACAGCGTTCTTGACCCATTCCGACTGCCTGAACCACCTGACTCCGCCCGGCCATCCCGAACAGGTGGCGCGACTGCGGGCGATCCTGGCGCGGCTGGAGGCGCCCGAATTCGCCGGGCTGATGCGCATTGACGCGCCGCTGGGCACGCATGCCGATTTGCTGCGCTGTCATCCGCAAAGCTATCTGGACAGGATCGACGCCGCGATGCCTGACAGCGGTTTTGCCGCGCTGGATGGCGATACCTTCGTGTCGCCCGGATCGAAGGCCGCTGCGCTGCGCGGTGTCGGCGGCATGATCAGGGCCGTCGATCTGGTTCTGGCGGGCAGCGCGCGCAATGCCTTTGTGGCCTGCCGCCCGCCGGGGCATCATGCGGAACCCGACATTGCGATGGGATTTTGTCTGTTTGGAAACGTCTCTGTTGCAGCCAAATATGCGCTGGATCACCACGGGCTGGCCCGCGTTGCGGTCATGGATTTCGACGTGCATCACGGCAATGGCACACAGGCATTGTTGTGGGATGAGCCGCGGGCGCTGTATGCCTCGACCCATCAAATGCCGCTTTATCCGGGGACAGGGCGCGCGGATGAACGTGGCGTGCGCGACAATATCCTGAACGTGCCATTGGCACCCTATTCCGACGGGGCCCGGTTCAGGGTCGTGATGGAACAACATATATTGCCGGCGATGGATCTGTTCCGCCCGGAACTGGTTCTGATATCGGCAGGGTTCGACGCGCATCGCGCCGACCCGCTGGCACAACTGGCATGGGAGGCGGACGATTTTGCCTGGGCCACTGAACGGATATGCGATATCGCCGATGCCCATGCGGGGGGGCGGGTGGTCTCGACACTCGAGGGCGGATATGATCTGCAGGCGCTGGCCGACAGCACGGCGGCACATGTTGCAGTTTTGATGGAGCGAGGACAGTGAGCGAGACACCGGTCAGCGAGATGAGCTTTGAACAGGCGATGGCCGAGCTGGAGCACGTCGTGAACCAGCTCGAACGTGGCGACGTGCCGCTGGAACAGTCGATTTCCCTGTATGAACGTGGCGCGGCGCTGAAAAAGCGCTGCGAGGAAAAGCTGAAAGAGGCCGAGGAAAAGGTCGCCGCGATCACGCTTGACGCGTCCGGCACCCCCACTGGCACAACGCCTGTCGAAGGGCTTTGATGTTTTCCCAAAGGCTGGATGAAATCGCGGCATTGGTCGCCGCGCGGCTGCATGATGTGCTGACCGATTATGGCGATCAGCCTGTCGTGCAGGCCATG
The DNA here is from genome assembly GCF_055134745.1 of Actibacterium sp. NCBI lineage: Bacteria > Pseudomonadati > Pseudomonadota > Alphaproteobacteria > Rhodobacterales > Roseobacteraceae > Actibacterium > Actibacterium sp. Next base: position 31,579 of record NZ_JBSRVX010000013.1, on the reverse strand, counting down.
CGCTATGCCGTGGCAGGCGGCAAGCGGCTGCGGGCATTCCTGGTGGTGGAAAGCGCGCGCTTGCACGGAATTGGGCCGGAACAGAGCCTGAATTCAGCCGCTGCAATCGAGGCGCTGCATGCCTATAGCCTGGTGCATGATGATCTGCCCTGCATGGATGATGATGACCTGCGGCGCGGGTTGCCAACAGTGCATGTGAAATGGGATCAGGCCACGGCGGTGCTGGCGGGTGATGCGTTGCAGACGCTGGCCTTTGATCTGCTGGCCGATCCGGCCACCCATCCCGATGCCAATATCCGGGTGGCGCTGATTGCCGGGCTGGCGAACGCCGCTGGCGCGCGCGGCATGGTTCTGGGTCAGGCGCTGGACATCGCCGCAGAAACCGCTGGCCGGGCCTTGACCCTGAATGAAATCACCGCGATGCAGGCGGGCAAGACCGGTGCGCTGATCACCTGGGCGGCCGGAGCGGGTGCGATTTTGGGCCGGGCCGATCCTGCGCCGTTGCGGACCTATGCCGCCGCGCTGGGGCTGGCGTTCCAGATTGCCGATGACATTCTGGATGTCGAAGGCGACGCGGGCAAGGCGGGCAAGCGGCTGCAAAAGGACGCGCAGGCTGGAAAGGCCACGTTTGTGTCTTTGCTGGGCCTTGAAGGGGCCCGGGTTCGGGCGCAAGACTTGGCCGAACAGGCTGTGGCGGCGCTGTCCCCCTATGGGCCCGACGCCGATGCCTTGCGGGATGCGGCCCGGTTCGTTATTTCCCGCGACAGTTAAGCCCCCGCAAGGAAGGCCATGATGAGCGACACACCCGACACGCCCCTGCTGGACCGCGTGCACAGCCCTGCCGATATGAAGGCGCTGACAGATCGCGAATTGTCGCATCTGGCCGATGAATTGCGGGCCGAAACCATTTCGGCAGTATCGCAGACCGGCGGACATCTGGGCGCGGGCCTGGGCGTTGTCGAACTTACTGTGGCCCTGCATGCGATATTCGATGCGCCACGCGACCGCATCATATGGGATGTCAGCCATCAGACCTATCCGCACAAGATCCTGACCGGGCGGCGCGATCGTATTCGCACCCTGCGCCAAAAGGGCGGGCTGTCGGGATTCACCAAACGATCCGAAAGCCCCTATGACCCGTTCGGTGCGGCGCATAGTTCCACGTCTATTTCCGCCGCTTTGGGCTTTGCCGTGGCGCGCGATCTGGGTGGCGCGCCGGATTATGGCATTGGCGATGCGATTGCCGTGATCGGCGACGGCGCGATGAGCGCGGGCATGGCCTATGAGGCGATGAACAACGCCGGCCATCTGGGCAAGCGGCTGATCGTGATCCTGAATGACAATGAAATGTCGATCGCCGAACCGGTTGGCGCAATGTCGTCTTATCTGTCGCGCCTTTATGCGGGCGCGCCGTTTCAGGAATTGAAGGCCGCCGCCAAGGGTGCCGTCAGCCTGCTGCCGCAGCCGTTTCAGGAAGGGGCGCGGCGCGCCAAGGATATACTGAAACATATGACCGTGGGCGGCACATTGTTTGAAGAGCTGGGCTTTTCCTATGTCGGGCCGATCGACGGGCACGATATGGAACAGTTGCTGTCGGTATTGCGCACCGTCAAGGCGCGGGCGACGGGGCCGATCCTGATTCATGCGATCACCAAAAAGGGAAAAGGCTATAAACCCGCCGAAACGGCCGCCGACAAGGGCCATGCGACGGCCAAGTTCGACGTCATCACCGGCGAGCAGAAAAAGGCGCCCAGCAACGCGCCCAGCTATACGTCGGTCTTTGCCAAGGCTCTGCTGGCGCAGGCCGCCGCCGATGACAAGATCGTGGCGGTAACGGCGGCAATGCCTGACGGCACCGGGTTGAACCTGTTTGCAGAACGCTATCCCAGCCGGTGTTTCGACGTGGGTATTGCCGAACAGCATGGCGTGACCTTTTGCGCCGGGCTGGCCGCTGGCGGGATGAAACCGTTCTGCGCGATGTATTCGACGTTCCTGCAGCGTGGCTATGATCAGGTTGTGCATGATGTGGCGATCCAGCGCCTGCCGGTGCGGTTCGCAATTGATCGCGCCGGGCTGGTCGGTGCCGATGGCGCGACCCATGCCGGGGCGTTCGACATCGCCTATCTGTCAAACCTGCCCGGATTCGTGGTTATGGCCGCCGCGGACGAGGCCGAGTTGATGCATATGGTGGCCACAGCCGCCGCGCATGATGACGGGCCGATCGCGTTTCGCTTTCCGCGCGGCGAAGGGCGCGGGGTTGAACTGCCCGAACGCGGGCAGGTTCTGGAAATCGGTAAGGGCCGGATCATCGCCGAAGGCTCGCGCGTGGCGATCCTGTCCTTTGGCACCCGCCTGGGCGAGGTGATGCTGGCGGCTGAGACACTTGCCGCACGCGGGTTGCAACCCACCATTGCCGATGCGCGTTTCGCCAAACCGCTGGACCGCGATCTGATCCTGCAACTGGCCGCCGATCACGAGGCCCTGATCACCATCGAAGAGGGCGCTGTGGGCGGGTTCGGCTCGCATGTGGCGCAATTGCTGGCCAATGCAGGCGTATTTGACACAGGGCTGAAATTCCGTTCGATGATCCTGCCGGACACATTCATTGATCAGGCCAGCCCCGAAGACATGTATGCTACCGCCCGTCTGAATGCGCCTGATATCGTCGCCAAGGTGTTACAGGTGTTGGGGGTGGCCGATCTGGCCGAACGCCGCGTCAGATGATCACGGTTGCCAGGGCGGCACCCAGCCCGACAAACAGATAACCCGCCAGCGTGAAGAATCCGTCGCGCGTCATCAGGCCGATGGCGAACAGGGTAATCGCGAACGCGGCGACGGTGGCAAGGGCGGGCACGAACTCCATCAGCGGCATGATCAGCGTCACCCCAAGGCATGTCAGCAGCGCGACATAGCTGAGGGGGCGCACAGAAAGATATTTCAGCCGCGGATGCACATGCGCATCAATCCAGCCCGCCGGTTTACGCAACCATTTGACGGCCTTATCGGTTCGTTTGGCAGATATCGAGCGGGCCGCCAGAATGCCTGGCAGCCAAAGATGCTGGCGCCCCAGCAACATCTGCAGCGTAATCAGTCCCATGACAAGCGCGCCTAGGGTCGGCATGCCGGGAATCGACGAAACGGGCGAAACCAGTATCAGCGCCGGCAGCAGCAAAAGCGGCGCGAAAGAACGTTCGCCCATGCTTTCGACCAGTTCGCGCAGCGATACCTCACCGTCTTCGCCTGCCTTGGCCAAGGTATCCAGAAGGTCTGTTATGGTTTCCGGAGATCCGTCTTCCGTCATACGATATCCCTGCCCTGTCGTTGACATGACATGGGCATTGCGTCAGGCGCCGTCCACCCCCTCATCGAACAAAAGGGCCGCCAGACCGCTGCGATAATCAGGATAAAGCAATCGAACGCCCAGTTCGGTTTTTATCCGGTCATTGCTGACCTTTTTAGATTCGGCATAGAAACTGCGCGCCATCGGTGTCATGCGGGCCTGTTCCAGCGGAATTTCGGGCGGAACCGGCAGGCCCAGCAGGCTGGCGGCATGGGCGATGACATCCTGCGGCGGGGCCGGATCATCATCGCACACATTATAAACCGCGCCAGGGTTGGGGCGCGCGATGGACGCAGCCAGAACCTGCGCAATGTCGTCAACGTGAATGCGTGAAAACACCTGCCCCGGCTTGATGATACGGCGCGCGGTGCCCGCACGAACCTTGGCGAACGGGCCGCGACCGGGCCCATAGATCCCGGCCAGCCGGAATATATGCAGCGGCAGGCCCAGCGCCTGCCAGCTTGCTTCGGCCTGCAGGCGGGCCTGTCCGCGTTCGGTCGTGGGATCCAACGGGGTGGCTTCATCCACCCAACCGCCATCATGATCGCCGTAAACGCCCGTGGTGGACAGATACCCCACCCATTCCAGATGCCGCGCCTGCGCCAGTTTTTGGCCGATTTCAGCCAGAACAGGGTCTGTTTGCGGCCCGGGGCTGACAGATGACAGCACATGCGTGGCCTGTTCCAGCGGGCCGGCCAGGTCGGTGCCTGGCCATACCAATCCTGTCACGCGGCCTGTCGTCAGTCGCGCGGCCTTTTCAGCGCTGCGGGTCGTGGCAATGACCTGCCAATCGGCGGGCAGCAGCCGTTCCAGCGCCTGCGCCGAATAGCCATGCCCAAGGGAAAGAAGCGTCTTTGTCATGATGCGATCATCCGGCGATCGCGGGCTGGGCGCAAGGCCAAGACTTGCGCGCACCGCCCAAGTCATGACATTTGGGGCAACAATCCCCTGGTATTCTGCCCGCGCAACGCCATTCCCATTGTTCAGGACATATCGCGCATGACCGCCCCGGCCAATCTTCCGCTTGAGACCCCGCCCGTCACCGAAAGCCACAGCTTTACCGACGCCACTGCAGCCGTCGACCGGCTGTGCCAGCTTTATGACGAGGCAACCGGATTCTTGCGCGACCGGTTTCGTGAAACGATGCAGGGTGCGCCGCGCCGTGCCAGGTTTCGGGCCTATTATCCCGAAATCAGGATCGCCACGATCAGCTATGCGCATGTGGACAGCCGGCTGAGCTTTGGCCATGTGGCCGAACCGGGTGTCTATTCCACCACGATTACCCGGCCAGAACTGTTTCGACAGTATCTGGTTCAGCAGATCAGCCTGCTGATGTCCAGCCATGGCATCCCGGTCAGTATCGGCCCGTCATCCACCCCGGTGCCGGTGCATTTTGCCGTGACCAATGATCGTTCGATCACAGTTCCCCAGGATGGCGTGCTGGATTACCCGCTGCGCGATGTCTTTGATGTGCCGGATCTGTCCACCACCGACGATGATATCGTCAACGGTTTTGGCTATCGCTATGAGGACGGATCAGCACCGCTGGCGCCCTTTACGGCGCAACGTGTGGATTATTCGCTGGCGCGGCTGGCGCATTACACCGCCACCACGCCGGACCATTTCCAGAACCACGTGATGTTCACGAACTATCAGTTCTATGTCGCCGAATTCGAGGCCTATGCCCGCGCCGCCCTGCGTGACCCTGCCAGCGGCTATATCAGCCTTGTCGGGCCGGGGAATGTCGAAATCACCGATCCCGACGCGCCGCTGATACCACCGCCCGGGCTGCCACAGATGCCCAGTTATCACCTCAAGCGCGCGAATGGGGCCGGAATAACGCTGGTCAATATCGGCATCGGCCCGTCGAACGCGAAGACGGCCACCGACCATATCGCGGTTTTGCGGCCACATGCCTGGCTGATGGTGGGCCATTGCGCGGGGCTGCGCAACAGCCAGCGGCTGGGCGATTTCGTGCTGGCCCATGCTTATCTGCGCGAAGATCATGTTCTGGACGCCGATCTGCCGGTGTGGGTCCCGATCCCGGCGCTGGCGGAAATTCAGATCGCGCTGGAAGATGCCGTGGAAGAGGTCACCCAGTTGGAAGGCTATGACCTGAAGCGGATCATGCGCACCGGCACCGTGGCCACAATCGACAACCGCAACTGGGAACTGCGCGACCAATCCGGCCCTGTGCAGCGGCTGTCGCAATCGCGGGCCATCGCATTGGATATGGAAAGCGCCACGATCGCCGCCAATGGCTATCGATTCCGTGTGCCTTATGGCACGTTGCTATGTGTGTCGGACAAGCCGCTGCACGGCGAATTGAAGCTGCCCGGCATGGCGAGCGAGTTCTATCGCACGCAGGTGGCACGCCATCTGTTGATCGGGATCAAGGCGATGGAACTGCTGCGCGAGATGCCGTTGGAGCGGATTCACAGCCGAAAACTGCGCAGTTTCGATGAAACGGCCTTTCTCTGACGGATTTATCCGCAAAAAATGGCACAAAATGCGCTGAAAATCGCTGTAAGCTTCCACTAATTGTTGTGTGATGCCGCAATATCCCGTTAAATTGCGCGAATGAGCCCCATAGCAAGTGGGCCGGAACGAGGAGACGACATATGGCAAAACCGATGACCAAGACGCAGTTGGTTGCCGCCCTTGCAGACGAAATGGGCGCGGACAAGAAAACCGCTTCGGCCGCGCTTGACGCGATCACCGGGGTGATCACGAAAGAAGTGGCAGGCGGCGGTTCCGTCACTCTGCCCGGCGTTGGCAAGATCTATTGCCGCGAACGGCCCGAACGCATGGTGCGCAACCCCGCCACCGGCGAGCAGATCAAGAAAGAGTCCGACAAGGTTGTGAAAATGACCATCGCCAAGGCGCTGAAAGACAGCGTGAACGGCTAAGGACAGGGTCCGGCAACGGAGCCTTCTGGGGGTCGCCACTGGCGGCCCTTTTTCGTTGTCCCTAACCGATATGGCCCCGGTTTTCGCCAACCTGCCCACGATGCAGCAGCACATGGTCCAGCAGCACGCAGGCCATCATTGCCTCGGCCACGGGCACGGCGCGGATACCAACGCAGGGATCGTGGCGGCCCTTGGTGATGATTTCTGTATTTTCGCCCGATTTGGTGATCGTCTTGCGCGGTGTCAGGATCGACGAGGTCGGCTTCACCGCAAACCGCAGCACCACATCCTGGCCCGTGGAAATGCCGCCAAGAATACCGCCAGCATGGTTTGAGGAAAAAACCGGTCGCCCGTCATTTCCCATGGAAATTTCATCGGCATTGTCGACGCCGGTCAGCGCGGCGCTGGCCATGCCTTCGCCGATCTCGACGCCCTTGACCGCGTTGATCGACATCATCGCAGCGGCCAGATCGGTATCGAGCTTGGCATAGATCGGGGCGCCCAGGCCTGCAGGAAGGCCACGGGCCGTGACCTCGATCACGGCGCCCACGGAATTGCCGGATTTACGCAGATCATCCAGATAGGCCGCCCAATCCGCAGCCGCCACTGTATCGGGCACCCAAAAGGGATTAGTCTCTATTTCAGCCCAATCAAAGCGTGCGCGGTCAATCTTGTGCGGCCCCATCTGCACCATATAGCCCGTTATCCGCAAATCGGGCAGCATTGCCGCCAGCGCCGCCCGCGCCACCCCACCTGCCGCCACACGGGCCGCCGTTTCACGTGCCGATGAACGGCCGCCGCCACGATAGTCGCGTATCCCGTATTTCTGCCAATAGGTGATATCGGCATGACCGGGGCGAAATTTTTCGGCGATGTCCCCATAATCCTTTGACCGCTGATCGGTGTTTTCGATCATCAGCTGAATGGGCGTGCCGGTGGTCTGGCCCTGGAAGACGCCAGACAGGATGCGCACCTCGTCCGCCTCGCGGCGCTGGGTGGTGTATTTCGACTGGCCGGGTTTGCGGCGATCCAGCCACTGCTGAATCATGGCCTCATCCAATGCCACGCCCGGCGGGCATCCGTCGATGGTTGCGCCCAGTGCGGGCCCGTGGCTTTCGCCCCATGTGGTGACGCGAAACAGATGGCCGAATGTGTTGATGCTCATGACGCCGCGCTCCTTCTTGGGCCGGAATAGCGGCAGGCGCCCATTGCTGCAAGCCTGCCAGCGTGTTGCTGGCAAGCCTGGTGCCGTAATGGGGTTGGATTATTCGTCGGCCAGGCTTGCCAGAAAGGCATACAGATCCCTGGCGTCTTCTTCCTTGCGAACCTTGAAGGTCATCGGCGTTTTGGCGCCCGGATCATTTGTGACCTCTTTCAGGAAACCCAAGGGGTCCTGGATATAGGCCACGAAGTTTTCTTCGGTCCAGACCAGCCCTGACTCTGCCGCGGCTTTCATGGATTTGGAATAGTTAAAGCCTTCGACGCTGCCCGCCGCGCGACCGGCGACACCGTACAGGTTCGGCCCGGTCCTGCCCGCCTTGCCAGCCAGAGTTTCACCAGCGGCATTTGTCACGACATGGCAGGCGATACATTGGCGAAAGGCTTTTTCGCCCGCCTCGGCATTACCGGTTGCGCCGTGTTCGTCGGCAATAGCGGGTGCCGCCAGCACAAGACAAGCAGCGGTAAGGATAGGTCTGAACATGTTTCGACTCCTCGATTTGTTTGAGCCAACCATAGGGCTGGCAGTTGGCGGGTCAATCAGGTCGGCTCTGTTTGCGACACTGTGCCACCGCTGTCGGCATGCAGTTCGCGGATTGCCGCGTATTGCGACAGGAAAACCCGGCCTGTCAGGTCCGACATGAAATGAGTGCGCTGCAGCTTGTCCATCACGGGGCCTTTGACCTCGGACAGGTGCAGCTTGATATTCATGTCAGACAAGCGGTGATTTATGGCCTCGAGCGATTCAAGGGCGGATGTGTCGATTTCATTCACCGCCGAACACATCAGCACCACATGCTTCAGACGCTTGTCGCCAACGACACGATCATAAAGGTAATCCTCCAGAAATCGCGCATTGGCGAAATACAGGTTCTCATCCACCCGGATTGTCAGAATTTCGGGGTGCGTTTCGACCTTGTGCCGCTTGATATTGCGAAAATGTTCGGTGCCCGGCACGCGACCCACCTCGGCGATGTGCGGGCGCGAGGTGCGATAGAGAAACAGAAAGATCGACAGGCCAACACCGGCTGAAATGCCGATTTCCACACCAAAGCCCAGTGTCAGCAGAATGGTGGCCGCCACGGCGGCGAAATCAGCGCGCGAATAGTTCCAGGTGGTGCGCAGGATGCTGAAATCGACCAGTGACAATACCGCGACGATAATCGTGGCCGCCAGTGTGGCCTTTGGCAGAAAATACAACAGCGGGGTCAGCGCGATCGTCGCCAGGGCAATTCCGATCGCCGTGAATGCCCCCGCAGCGGGCGTTTCGGCCCCGGCGTCGTAATTCACAACCGAACGCGCAAATCCCCCGGTAACCGGATAGCCGCCGGTTACGGCTGCGGCGATGTTCGACGCACCAAGGCCGATCAGCTCTTGGTCGGGAATTATGCGTTGGCGTTTCTTCGCGGCCAGCGTCTGTGCGACCGATACCGATTCAACGAAACCTATGATCGAAATCAGAACCGCAGATCCGATCAGGCTGGTCCAGATATCCGCGTTGAAGCTGGGTATGGTCAGGGGGGGCAGGCCCTGCGGAACGGTTCCCACGATCGCCACGCCGTATTTCGACAGCCCCAAAGCCCAAGAGAAAAACGTCGTCACCGCCACGGCTGCAACCGGGCCGGCCTTGGCCATAATATCGGCCATGCGCGGCGTCAGCCCCCGTTTCAGCAGTAACGGCTTGAGCCCCTTGCGCACCCAGAACAGAAAGGCCGTGGCCCCAACCCCGATGATGAGCGTGGGAATATTTACATCGCTTAGATGCAATAACAGAGACTGTATCAGCTGAAAAAGGTTTTCACCGTCGGCCTTGATGCCCAAAATGCCCTTCAACTGGCTGGTCGCGATGATGATTCCGGACGCGGTGATAAAACCTGCAATCACGGGATGAGACAGGAAATTGGCCATGAAACCCAGCCGGAACAGCCCCATTGCCAGCAGGAACAGGCCCGACAGAAACGCCAGCACGATGGCCGCCGCCGCATAGTCAGCTGTGCCTGGAAGAGCCAGCTTGCCAACCGCCGCCGCTGTCATCAACGATACAACTGCAACCGGCCCTACGGCCAGCGCGCGCGAGGTGCCGAAAACCGCATAGGCCACCAGCGGCAGAATGGACGCATACAGGCCCATTTCAGGCGGCAATCCGGCCAGCAAGGCATAGGCCAGCGATTGCGGAATCAGCATGATGGTGACGATGATTGCCGCCACCAGATCGTTGGTCAAAGCATCGCGCGAATAGGTTCGGCCCCAATCAAGTATCGGCAGGTAAAGTATCAGGGCTTTCATCGCGACGCCTTTCATATTCACTTATTAATATGTGATTAAGGCCGTATGGCACGAAATACAAGTGGCTGCGCATCGGGATCGGTCGCCCTTGTGATGGTCCAGCGGCTGATCTAAGGTCAGCCTCACCTGGGGGTGCCCCGCAAGGGCTGAGACGCATTCGCGAACCCGTTGAACCTGAACCGGCTAGAACCGGCGGAGGGAAGGTGCTGGACATTCTCCATATCCTGCCCCCGCATGTAATGTAAGGATGACCAATGCGATATCCGATACTTGCTGCGGCGATGATCTGTGCGCCGATGGCGCAGGCCCAGGCGCCCGTGCTGACCGTGTATACCTATGACAGTTTCGCCAGTGAATGGGGGCCAGGCCCGCAGATCGAACAGGCATTCGAGGCCAGGTGCGGCTGCGACGTGCAATTTGTGACGGCGGGCGATGGTGCGGCGCTGTTGTCACGCCTGCGGCTGGAAGGAACCCGCACCCGCGCCGATGTGGTTGTCGGGTTGGATACCAGCCTGACCGCGATGGCCCGCGCCACAGGACTGTTTGCGCCTCATGGATTGGTGGATGTGGCTCTGTCCTTGCCCAATCCGTGGTCAGATGACGTTTTCGTGCCGTTCGACTGGGGATATTTCGCCTTTGTCTATGACAGGACCAAGCTGACGGATGTGCCCGACAGTTTCACAGCATTGGCCGCAGCGCCGGATGACCTGAAGATCGTAATTCAGGATCCCCGGTCATCGACCCCCGGCCTGGGGCTGCTGATGTGGGTCAAGGCCGCGTATGGCGACCGCGCCGCCGACATCTGGGAAGGGCTTGCACCGCATATCATCACCGTGACGCCGGGCTGGACCGAAGCCTATGGCATGTTCCTGGATGGCGAGGCCGATATGGTGCTGTCATATACCACATCGCCAGCCTATCATGTCATCGTCGAGGGTGATGATACAAAGGCCGCCGCCACATTTAGCGAGGGCCATTATATGCAGATCGAGGTTGCTGCACGTATTGCGGGAACAGATCAGCCGGAGCTGGCGCAATCCTTTCTGGATTTCATGCGATCAGATGCCGCGCAGGCGCTGATCCCGACAACCAACTGGATGTATCCCGCGACCATCCCGGCCGGGGGTCTGCCCGAAGGATTTTCAGCACCATTCGGGCCGGAACAGTCGCTGTTATTACCGGAAGATCAGGCAAACGCCCTTCGGGATCAGGCCGTGGAAGAATGGCGCAACGCCCTGTCGAAATAGGCCGGTTCACCCTGGTCGGGGCGGCGATGGCCGTCCTGGTTCTGGGGGTGCTGGCCACAACGCTGGCCGCATTGTTCTGGCGGGCGGATCGGGCCGCCACGCTGGGGCCAGGCGATTGGGCCACGATACGCTTTACACTGGTTCAGGCACTGACTTCGGCGGCGCTGTCTGTATTGCTTGCCATACCCGTAGCGCGGGCATTGGCGCGGCGCCGCTTTGCGGGGCGTGGGGTGCTGATCACGCTGTTGGGTGCGCCGTTCATCTTGCCTGTCATCGTTGCAATATTGGGATTGCTGGCGGTATTCGGGCGTAACGGCCTGTTGAACGCGGCATTGGGGTCTTGGGGACCTGTATCGATTTTCGGATTGCAAGGTGTGGTTCTGGCGAATGTGTTCTTCAACCTGCCGCTGGCCACACGGTTGATCCTGCAGGGCTGGCAAGCGATCCCCGGTGAACATTTCCGCCTGGCTGCCGCGCTGGGTTTTCGCGTTGGCGATATCAACAGATGGCTTGAACGCCCCATGCTGCGCGCCGTGGTTCCCGGGGCGTTTCTGGTGATCTTCGGCCTGTGTTTGACCAGTTTCGCCGTCGCGCTGACACTGGGGGGCGGGCCTGCGGCGACCACCGTCGAACTGGCGATCTATCAGGCGTTTACCTTCGAGTTCAATCTGGGGCGGGCAGCGATTCTGGCCCTTGTGCAATTTGGATTGACCGGCATCGCGGCGATTGCCGTCTTTCGGTTCGGCCCGCCGAACCTGTCGCAGGCTGGCTTCGATCGGCCGCAATTGCGCTGGGACACCCGCCACTGGCCTTTGCGCATGGCCGATGCCCTGTGGGTGGGTGTCGCGGCGATATTCCTGCTGCTGCCCCTTTCGATGGTCATTTTTACTGGAACAGAGACTGTTTTCAGGCTGCCAGCCTCGATATATCTGGCGGCGTTGCGGTCCATTATGGTGGCATTGGCCTCGACGGCCGTCACTGTTTTACTGGCGGTATTGATTGCACATGCCGCGGCCAGGCTGCGCCATCGCGCAGCCGCGGGCATGATCGAGGCCGCTGGGGTTCTTGCCATCGCCGCGTCACCTCTGGTGATCGGAACCGGGTTGTTCATATTGATCTTTCCGCTGGTTGATCCTGCCCGGCTGGCCCTGCCCGTGACGGCCGGCGTCAATGCGATCATGAGCCTGCCATTTGCCTTGCGGGCCCTCATCCCGGCCATGCGCGATGCAGAGCGTGACTTTGGCCGCCTGGCCGACAGCCTTGGCCTGACCGGCCTGACCCGGCTTCGGGTCGTGTTTCTGGCCCGTTTGCAACGCCCGTTAGGGTTTTCCGCAGGCTTGGCCGCGGCCCTTTCGATGGGGGATCTGGGCGTGATCACGCTGTTCTCGGCCACGGATCAGGCGACACTGCCATTGCAGATGTATCGGTTGATGGGGGCCTATCGGATGGACCTGGCGGCGGGCGCCGCGCTGTTGCTGCTGGCGCTCAGCCTGGGGCTGTTCTGGCTGTTCGATCGCGGGGGACGGATGAATGCTGACATTTGAACAGGTTATGCTGCGACAGGGCGATTTCACCTTGCGCGCCGATTTCACGATCCCCGCCGGGGAAACGACCGCGATCATCGGCCCGTCGGGGGCCGGCAAGTCAACCCTGCTGGATCTTGTGGCAGGTTTCCTGCGCCCCGATAGTGGCCGCATTCTGTGGCAGGGGCGCGATATCACGCAGGATAGCCCGGCACGGCGCCCTGCAAGTATCCTGTTTCAGGATAACAACCTGTTCCCGCATCTGAGCGTACTGCAAAATGTGGGGTTGGGACTGCGCCCTGACTTGCGGCTTTCCCCTGCCGAGCAGGAACGCGTCAGCGCCAGCCTGGGGCGTGTCGGGCTGGAAGGACTGGAAAATCGCAAACCGGCCCAGCTATCGGGGGGACAGCGCGGGCGTGTCGCGCTTGCGCGCGCGCTGTTGCAGGCAAAACCGATACTGCTGCTGGATGAACCTTTTGCCGCGCTGGGGCCCGCGCTGAAGGCCGAGATGCTGCAACTGGTGATTGGGCTGACCGCAGCCGCGAATACAACATTGCTGATGGTGACGCATAACCCCGACGAGGCAAAGGCGATGGCCCGTCAAACGGTTCTGGTGTCGTGCGGCCAGGCGGCTGCGCCGGTTTCCACCGCGCGGTTGTTCAACGAGCCCCCGCCGGAGTTGCGGGACTATCTTGGCTGAAAATCGTGTTTGCAGCGGGTTGATGCGCTGCGCGCGCGGGTATTTTAGCCAAGAATAAACAGGAGGGCCTGGGTCGGCAAGATTACCGGCGCCGCAATAGAAAAACGCGCCCCGGCTGGGGGCGCGTTCAGGATGTCTGTTCTGGATCAGGCCGTTTTCTTGCCTTTGACGGCTGCCCATATCCGCTTGTTGGTCAGAAAAAGCAGAACCGACAGCAGAACAAGCAAACCCACAGCCACGAAGCCGACATGCTTGCGGGCCATCAGCTTGGGCTCGGCGGCCCACATCAGGAAGGCGGCCACATCTTCGGCCTCGTGATGCAGATCGGTGGAATGGCCATCGGCAAACGTCACGTCATCGCCAGCCAATGGCGGCGACATTGCGATCCAGCCGCCGGGAAAGGCGGTGTTGCCATAGAAGACGGTTCCCGCTTCTTCCTTTGTTTCGCCGGTATAGCCGGTCAGGATCGACACGATATATTCCGGCCCGCCGATGCCGTTAAACATCTGGCTAAGGCCAGTGCCATAGGGCCCGTGGAAGCCGGCGCGCGCCTTGGCCATCAGCGACAGGTCGGGCGCGTTCTCCAAGGCAGAGGGTGGAAATTTATCATTCGGGGTGGCTTCGCGCGTATCTTGCAGCGCCGGGTCATAGATCTGCCAGAACTTGGCATATGCGATGACCTGTTCTTCGGGCATGTTCGGGCCACCTTCGTCGCCGATCGTGCGGATCGGAACGAATTTCAGGCCGTGGCATGCCGAGCACACTTCGGTATAGACCTGAAGGCCGCGTTGCAGCTGATGCTCGTCGAACTTGCCGAAGGGGCCTTCGAATGAAAAGGCGACGTCTTCGATATGGCCGCCGGCATGGCCGCCCTCTTCGGCTGCGAGGGCCGCACCGGCTGTCATCGCAAGGGCGGTCAGCGCTGTAAGAGTAAGTTTCCTGATCATTTCCTGATTGCCTTTCTCACTCTGCCGCATTGACGACAGTCTTGGTGCCGCCGACATTCGGCGCATAATGCGCGTTGAAGTCGTCTTCGATCGTTGCCGGTTGCGGTAGTGGTTTCTCGATCACGCCCAGAAGTGGCAGGATGATCAGGAAATAGGCGAACCAATAGGCCGAGGCGATCAATGAGATCCACGATGTCAGTTCAGTCGGGGTTTGCGCGCCGACCCACATCAGGATGATGAAATCGAGCGCCAGAAGTGCAAACCACCATTTGAACATCGGGCGAAAGCGGCCGGACCGCACCATCGACGTATCCAGCCAGGGCACCAGCGCCATGACCGCGATCGCGCCGAACATCGCCAGCACACCGAAGAACTTGGCGTTCACGATGCCGAAGGTGATGAAGGACACGAATTGCACCGCCCAGACATCGGCCGTGAAGGCCCGCAAGATCGCGTAGAAGGGCAGGAAATACCATTCAGGCACGATATGGGCTGGCGTGGCCAGCGGGTTCGCCTCGATATAGTTGTCGGGGTGGCCCAGATAGTTGGGCATGAAGCCGACGATCGCAAAGAACACGATCAGGATCACGGCCAGCGCGAACAGGTCTTTCATCACGAAATAGGGCCAGAACGGCAGGGTGTCTTTTTCAGCCTCGGCCTTGGATGTGCGGCGCACCTCTACCCCGGTGGGGTTGTTGTTGCCGGTCGAATGGAAGGCCCAGATATGCACGATTACCAGCCCGGCGATCACGAAGGGCAGCAGATAGTGCAGGCTGAAGAACCGGTTCAGCGTCGCATTGTCGACAGCCGGCCCGCCCAGCAGGAAGGTCTGGATCGATTCGCCGACCAGCGGGATCGCGCCAAACAGGCCGGTGATCACGGTGGCGCCCCAGAACGACATCTGACCCCAGGGCAGGACATAGCCCATGAAGGCAGTCGCCATCATCGCCAGATAGATCAGCATACCGATGATCCAGGTGATTTCGCGCGGCTTCTTGTAACTGCCGTAATAGAGGCCTCGGAAGATATGCAGATATACGGCCACAAAGAACAGCGAGGCGCCGTTGGCGTGCAGATAGCGCAGCATGAAGCCGCCATTCACATCGCGCATGATATGTTCGACGCTGGCAAAGGCCAGATCGACATGCGGGGTGTAATGCATCGCCAGCACGATGCCGGTGACGATTTGCAGCGCCAGGCAGAATGTCAGAACGATGCCCCAGATCCACATCCAGTTCAGGTTCTTGGGCGTGGGGATCATCAGGGTGTCATACAGCAGACCGATGATCGGAAGGCGGCTGTGCACCCATTTTTCGGCGCCTGATTTCGGTTCGTAATGGTCGTGCGGAATTCCAGACATTTATGCTCTCCCTCAACCCAGCTTGATCGTCACGTCATCGACGAATTCGGCGACGGGAATATGCAGGTTCTGCGGCGCGGGGCCTTTGCGGATGCGGCCTGCGGTATCGTAATGCGACCCGTGGCAGGGGCAGAACCAGCCATCGAAATCCCCCGAATTGTTGCCGATCGGCACGCAGCCCAAATGGGTGCAGACGCCGATCATCACCAGCCATTCGCCGGCCTCGTCCATCGTGCGGTTCTGGTCGGCGGCATCGGTGTTGGGCTTGTTGGGGTTTTCAGAGCTTTGGTCGATCAGATCCGACAGCGGCACCGCGCGGCCCTCTGCGATTTCCTGTTCGGTGCGGCGGCGGATGAATACCGGCTTTCCCAGATATTTCACGGTCAGCTGTGTGCCAACCTCGACCCCCGAAACATCAACCCGGATTGAGCTGAGCGCCTGGACATCGGCAGAGGGGTTCATCTGATTTATCAGCGGCCAGACGGCTGCGCCCGCAGCAACTGCGGCGGTCCCGCCCGTGGCGAAATACAGGAAATCGCGACGCGTGCTATCGTGATCTTCGGCTTGGGACACGAATATTCTCCCTTAGATGGCCATTGTTGTGGCCGGCAACAGATTAACTGCCGCCTTTACGGCCCGATGGCGGCGTATTTATCGCCCTTCCCGCGCAGCGTCCAGCAATCATTGCAGGCCAATTGCCGCATATGTGACACATTGCGCCATTCAGGCCACGAAGCTAGGATTTCTTCGCGCCGGGCGGATCGCCCGCGCAAAGGGAATTTCACCCGAGATACCCACGGAACCTGAACACCACATTTCATGTTTGTCCGGGCGTGCTCGTGATGGAGGTGGAGCATTGAAAGGAATACTTGTTGCGCTTTGCCTTGTCGCCCTTCCTGTATCGGCGGCACATGCAGAGATGGAGACCAGTTTTTATCTGGGCCATCAATCCGCAAATGCCAGCAATGTTCGCGGCACCGATCCTGGCGGTATCGGTGCTTTTGATTTCGACGCTGTCTGGAAAGGCGAATCGTTCGAGCCGCCCCCCTATTACGGTTTTCGCCTGACATGGTGGCAAACCGAAAGGCTGGGCCTGGGCCTGGATTTCAATCACGCCAAGGTTGCCGCAAATGGCGCGACACTGGCCGCCAGCGGCTTCAGCGATCTTGAATTCACAAATGGGTTGAACGTGCTGACCGTGAACGGCTGGTATCGCTGGCCGAATGCCGATCGGCGCTGGACCCCCTATGTCGGGGCCGGCATCGGAGTGTCCATACCGCATGTCGAGGTGATGTCGGCTGGTGGGCGCACCTATGAATACCAATATGGTGGCCCCGCCGTTCAGGCGGTCGCGGGATTAAGTTATGACATCAGTCCGCGCTGGGCAGTATTTGGCGAATATAAGGGCACCTGGACGCGCAACGACCTGAGCCTGAACAATGGCGGAAATCTGCGAACCGATATCGTGACCCATGCGCTGAACATCGGTCTCTCCTATCGGTTCTGAGGGGGTCAGGCTGCCGGGATCGTGGCCAGCATCGACGGGCGCTGTGAAAAACCGGCAAACCACTCAGCCAGGACAGGGTGACTTGCACGCCAGTTGCGCGCATCAAACCGGAAATCGATATAGCCCAGCGCGCTGGCGACCGCGATCTGGCCAATATCGACCGGCCCCGCCATATGGCCCATCCACTGGGCCTCCAGCGCCGACAGTGCCCGGTCGGCCTTGGTCCACTGGCCTTCCATCCAGTCTGCAAACCGGATGGGTTCGGGGCGAAAGCGCAGTTCGTACATCATCGAAACGGCAGCATCCATGATCCCGTCGCCGGTGGCCTCCAGCGTCAGCGTTTCCCAGCGGGTGGCGCCGGGATAAAGCGTGCCGCCTGCGTGATCATTCAGAAAGGCACAGATCACCCTGCTGTCATACAAGGCCGAACCGTCATCGCGCAGCAGCGTGGGGATCTTGCCCAGCGGGTTTTGCCGGACAGGGCTTTGGCCGGTGGTCAGCGCATCGGTCTGGCTGCGCACCAGCTCTACCTCGTCTATAAGGCCGGTTTCGTGCAGAACCACCAATACCTTGCGCGCGAAAGGCGAAGCCGGGGCATATAGAAGTTGCATTGGTGATCCTCCCACGTTGCGGCACACCATAATCGCGCGCGCCGGCGACTGTCTATCGGGATCAGGGCTGGTTCAAACAGGTTCGGCCAGCAGATGATCGGCGGCCTGGCCGGTGATGCGGGCGCGCAGGATCGAGCCTTCGGGCAGATCGGTGGCAAAATGCACCGGGGCAAACTGTTCGGTGCGGCCCATGCGGGGCGATTCCATCAAAACGGCATGGGTTTGGCCCTGTTGGGCGTGCAGATGCCGGGCGACCTGCGCATCGCCCGCCGCCCGCAATCGCGCCGCACGGTCGCGGATCACGGCACCGTTCACGGCGGGCATACGCGCGGCAGGGGTGCCGGGGCGCGGGCTGTAGGGAAAGACATGCAGCCAGGTCAGATCGCATTCCGTGACAAGGCGCAGCGAGTTTTCGAACATCGCATCGCTCTCGGTCGGAAATCCGGCGATTATATCGGCGCCAAAGGTCATTTCGGGGCGGAATCGTCTCGATTCTTCGCAAAACCGGATGGCGTCGTCGCGCAGATGGCGGCGCTTCATCCGTTTCAGAATCATGTCATCGCCGGCCTGCAACGACAGGTGCAGATGTGGCATCAGGCGGGGTTCGGTCGCGATGGCCTGCATCAGGTTTTCATCGGCCTCGATCGAATCGATCGAACTGATCCGCAGGCGCGGCAGATCGGGCACCAGTTTCAGGATGCGCAGCACCAGATCGCCCAGCCGCGGCGCGGCGGGCAGATCGGCGCCCCAGCTTGTCAGATCGACGCCGGTCAGCACGACCTCGTTATATCCCTTGTCCACCAGCCGCCTGATCTGATCGACCACGACGCCCGCCGGGACCGATCGCGAATTGCCGCGCCCGAAGGGGATGATGCAAAAGGTGCAGCGGTGATCGCAGCCGTTTTGCACCTGAACATAGGCCCTGCTGCGCGTGCCGAACCCGTCGATCAGATGCCCGGCGGTTTCGGTCACCGACATGATGTCATCGACCATGACCTTTTCGGTGTCGCCGATGAAATCGGGGCCGGCCATTTGTGCCCAGGTCGCGGGCTGCATCTTTTCGGTATTGCCGATCACCAGATCAACCTCGGGCATGGCGCGAAAGGTTTCAGGTTCGGTCTGTGCCGCGCAACCTGTCACGATCAGCCGCGCGGCGGGGTTGTCGCGCCGCAGTTTGCGGATTTCCTGGCGGGCCTTGCGCACGGCCTCGGATGTGACGGCGCAGGTGTTTATGACCACGGCATTGTCCATGCCCGCCTGCGCGGCCAGATCTTTCATGGCCTCTGTCTCATACGCATTCAGACGGCAGCCAAGTGTGGTGAATTTCGGGGCGGACATCAGACGGACCCGATAAATGCGTCACTGAATATGCCCGAAAACACGTTCATCGTCGGCCCGGTCATCCAGACGCCATCATCACGCCAATCGATTTCCAGTGTTCCGCCATCGACATGCACCGTTACCCGGCGCGCGGTCAGCCCGCGGCGGGCCGCGGCCACCGCAGCGGCACAAGAACACGACCCCGAGGCCAGCGTGATGCCGGTGCCACGTTCCCAGATGCGCAGGCGGATCGCATCGGGCGACAGCACCTGTACGACCTCTACATTGGTGCGTTCGGGAAACAGCGGATGATATTCATAGCGCGACCCGAATTGTTCCAGCGGAATTGCATCGGCATCGGGCACGAAAAACGTGCAGTGCGGATTGCCCATGCCGGTGGCGACCGGCGCGCCTTCGATCGGCAGTTCCAGCGTATCCATTGCTTCGGCCAGCGGGATATCCTGCCAGTTCTGCAACGGTGCCCCCATATTCACCCGCGTCAGCCCGCCGCCCGCGTCCTGCGCGATCAGCGCACCGCGTTCGGTAATCAGCGTCAGCGCGGTCTGGCCGGTTTCATCCATGATGTGCCGGGCGATACAGCGCGTGGCATTGCCGCAGGTGGCTGACCGAGAACCGTCGGCGTTAAAAAAGGTAAGCCGCGCATCGGCCTCTTTGGCCGCCTCGATAACCGCGAGTTGATCAAAACCCACACCACGGTGGCGGTCTGCGATCGCCGCAACCAGCGCGCCCGAGGGCATGGTACCACCGCCCCGCAGGTCGATGACCACGAAGTCATTGCCCAACCCGTGCATTTTCATGAAGGGCAGGCCAGCAGAGGCGGACATGTTGCGCATTGCGCGCATATAGCGCGGGCCGCAGATTGAATCCAGACGGAATGAAAAAAACGGTTGAATTGGCCTTGACCGGCCTCACAGGTTTTTCTAGGTAGCAGTCCTCGTGTGGGCCGGTAGCTCAGCTGGTAGAGCAACTGACTTTTAATCAGTAGGTCTCGGGTTCGAACCCCGACCGGCTCACCACATATTACGTTCATGCTGATCAATGTCAGGTCTCTGGTTCAGGCGCCGGCCGGGCTCAGGCGTTGCGAATGGTCAGGCCGCCATCGACGGGAATGACACAGCCGGTCAGATAGCTTGACGCAGGCAAAGCCACCGACAGCATGACGTGGGCCACTTCCTCGGGCGATCCGTAACGGCCCAGGGCCGTGCGACGGCGGGCAAAGGTCTGCTTTGCATCCTCTGGCAGGCGCGATGTCAGCGCGGTGTTGATCGGGCCGGGACATATGCAGTTCACGGTTATCCCTTCGCGCCCCAATTCAACCGCCAGGGCCCGCGTCAGGCCAACCACGCCATGTTTGGCCGCGGCATAGGGCGTGTTGCGGTTGGTCGCGCCCAGCGCTTCGGTCGAGGCGATGTTGATGATTCGCGGCGACTTGCTGTTGCGCAGATACGGCAGGGCAGCGCGAATCAGCCTTTGATGCGCGGTCAGCATCACCAGCAGATTCTTGTCCCAAATCTCGTCAAAGCGATCATCATCAACGGCAAGAATGTTTCCGATCCCGGCATTGTTGATCACGATATCAATGCCGCCGAAATGATCGGCGACCGCCCTGGCCACCGCCGCGATCGCGGCACCATCTGAAACATCCAGCGCCCAGGCGCGCATGTTTGCCGCTTGGGGATGGGCATCGACCACCTTCTGGCAGTCTTCCTGTCGCAGATCAGTGACCGCAACATTGGCACCGTCGTTTGCGAAAAGATCGGCGGCGGCGCGGCCCATGCCACTGGCCGCACCCGTTATCAAAACTGTCAGGCCTGCGACTGATCGTGACAAATATGGTGAATTAGACACTGTTTTTCCGCCCATCATTGCATTTTACGTCTGCGCGACAGGCAACGTATGATGGGCATACGACATAAGATAAGATCGCTGGCCCGGTTCCCCGACGCCAGCAAAATAGAAACATCGTTCTATTGAAGTCAATGGAGCAGTGGCTGACGGTTTAGACCGTGTCATATCCAAACCGGCGCAGGACATGACCCAGCTCATGATCGATATACTCGATATGCTGCGGTTCCAGTTCGGATTTCCACTGCTGGCTGGCACCGCTGCGGATATGGGCGAATTTGCCGCCCTTTTGATTATCGGTTCCGGTGCGGCTGGCGGCCTCGAACAGTTTCATCAGATCGACGCCCAGCCTGTGCGCGCGCTGATCCAAACCGAAATGGTCGAAGATCGCCCGGTAATATGTGTCGCGGTCCGGTCCCATAAGGTCTTCGTATTTGACCTCCAGCACATCGGGGTCATCCAGATTCCAGTTTTCCAGCAACTTGCGATAGAAAAAGATGAAATGGTTAATTTCCATGAACAGACCATCGGTCTTGGTCGCGGCTTTCAGCTTTTGCTGATAGCTGACGCCATTTGCGTCGGGGCGATGCGCCCAGGCCTCATATGTCCATTTGTGATAGTGATAGCTTGAGATGATCATATCGCGCGGGTCACGCATGATATGGATGCCGCGATATGGACCGATAGATGACAGATCCATCTTGCTGTGGTTCGACAAAAAGACGCGGCTGCGCGGATCGGGTTGTTCCAGATTGATTTTCTCAAACGGCAAACGGGTGCCAATTGCGAACAGGCGCAACACGGCATTGAAATAGGTCGTCATCGCCTTGTGATGGGTCGCCACGAACAGAACCGGGCCATCCTTGGCTATGGCGGGGGCATGGAAACGTCCCGCGGCAAGGCGCGGCAGTATTTTCCAGAAATCAGGCTTGGACAACAGGCCCTTGTTCTTTTTCACGAAGACGGGAAACTGGTTGATATAATAGTCAAACTTGCTGCGCTCGACCTTGGGGCCAAAGCCGGCATCGGTCGTTATTTCGCGCGGCGTCACATTCTTCGTCATATCGGGCGTATCCTAAAAGGCCAGTCGTCTGCTTGGGCAGCCTGACATGCGCGACAGCCCCCAGCCGCGCAGTAACAGGATTTATCTGCGATGCAGCATTCTATATCCCAGCGAAGGCCGCGCACAAAGCATCTATCGCGACAGTTTGCGCAGATCAGCCGATTGGAGGAGACAATGACGCATCAATGGCGGATTTGATGCCATGCTGATGACATTTAGCGCAGCATAGCCCCGCGAACGGGCGCAATTCCACTGCGCCCGGCCATAGATTCGTAATGATCCGATAGGCTTATGTGGCGTCTGTCCCCAATTTCCACAGGTCGGAATTGACCATTGCGGCATCCCCGGCAATTGCCTTGTACGGCGGGCCAGGCGGAACCGACCCATCTGCCATCGCCTGTTTCCAGACCTTCAGATATTCGACATCCGCCGCCAGGCCGACGCCCTCGAAAAACTGGACCTGGCGATTGGGGTCGACAATGCCATTGCCCGCACTGGTAAAGCTGACAGTGCTGACCAGCACATCGTCGATCAGCAGCATGACATGCTGCAGCGTGTGATTCAAAACGATGCGATAGGTCTTCAGAACGCCATAAGGCGCCAGAACACCCACAACATCGGTTTGTGGCAGAACGACGCTGGCAGCGCTGTCCTTGGCCTGAATGCGGATATTGCCAAGACTTGGGCGCGCCTCGAAGACAAAACGCAGACCGCGCACCTCGAACAGGTTGTAGGCCCCCGATCCGGCAGGCGAGAAGGCAAGCCGTGCTTCATATGTCACACCTGTCACGCCACTGCCGATATTAGCCGGATCACGAAAATAGGGGCCGGTCGCCGATACATGAAAGGATGTCGGCGCGGCCAAGGTATTGGCCAGCACGGCAGGGTCCGGCAGGGCGCGCAGGGCAATACCATCGACCCCCGGCGCCCCGACATCGACGATGGGAATATTCTTCCATAGCTGGTTCAGAAAATCTTCGGGCATCTGCAACATGCCGGTTGCAGCGCCTTCGCCATAGTTGATCCCGTCGGCATAGGTAAATGTTCCCCCACCGTTGGGATAGATACGAACCCGGCCGGCCATGATCTCGGCCCTTTCGGCGGGCTGACCGTTGATTTGCCAGCCCACTACATCCGTCCAATGGGCGAAACTGTTATCCAGCGCCGCCTCACCACGTGCCAGACGGGTTGTGGTGACGGGGCCGGCACTTGACCAGACCTCGACCCAGGCGCCGGAAGGTTCCCACAGGCATTGGTCGAATTGCGGGGCGGGCCAACCCACCAGCCCCGCCGCCTGCATCACCGCATGCGCCATCAGCGCCGCACGCAACTGCAATCCGTCCGGTGTGTCGCCCGATGGATGGGCCAGATCGGTCCAGCCACCCGCCCCGTTCGACACGCCGTTCTGATAGTTCAGCAGCTCGACCCCCAGCGGCAGAAAAATTCCGCCAGCGTGGGGGTTTACCAGCATCGCGCGCCAGCTTTCACGAACCAGTTGCTTGTTCAGCAATCCGAAATCCAGCGATCCGTCGGATGCGATATGGGTCGCATCCAGCATATCCTGCGCGATATCGAACCGGTGCGGCCCGTAAGACGCCCAGCGCGTATAAGCGGGATCATAGATCTCGGCAAAGCTGTGATCATATTGCATGACATTGCCAATGCCATAGCTGTGCTGCCCGGGAATGCTCAGTGGCGTACCATCCATCCGCTTGCCGGTGAACAGCGGGAACAGGCCCTGTTCGTAATAGGCACCGAAACTGCCTGGGGCCGCGAACCAAGACCATGCGGCGATGCCAACCTGCTGGCCGTCAGCCGTGGCGAAATCATGCAGCGCCAGATCATCCGCCCAGGTGCGATCCGGGTCGGCGTCATTGACCATATCGCGCGGGTCTGTGCCGCTGACAGCATGGGCCAGTATGGCGAACTTGTCGCCAGGCCGGGCGGCCAGATAGGCATTTGCCATCGCGGCCACAGCAGCCGTTACCGGGCTGGCATCGCTCAGGTGCACGTGCACAACCCCGGCCTGGCCCGCGCCAACGCGGTTGTGATACATGAATTGCACCGCATCCTGATGCAACAGCGCCGGGGCCGGGGTCAGATCAAAAAAACTGTCATGCATACGGGCATCTTCAGACTGGCCCCAATACGACACGACATGCCCGACGCCAAAGCGATTGCCGGTTTGTGCCGTCACACCAGGCTGTGCCTTGATGCGCACCTGCATACGATACCAGGACGCGCTGCGCGGTACGCCCAAGCTGCCCGACCAGATGCCGCCGCTGATTGTGGCAATGTCCGCCCAGGCGGTGCTGCTGGCGCCGCCGTCATCGGTGGACAGGGCGCGCGCCTGCACGATCTGCCCGGTCGTGCCAGTGCCGGAAATCGGAATCCCGGCCAGATTCAAGCCTAGCGCGGCGCCACTGTCGAACAGGCTGCGGTCACGGGAAAAATCGTTGATGGAAATGCTGGCAGGTTGCGGGGCGGGCGGGATGGCCCCGCCTGGCGCTGACGACCCGACGGACAGGCCCAGTTGAATCATCATGGTCGGATATTTCCCTTTTGGCAGCATATCATCACGCCCCGGCACGATCGCGCCGGGTTTGGCAAAACCTAGGCAGTAAATTCTGAGCGGCGTCATAAGAGGGCAGTCGGAACCGTAACGCCCGATTAACAATCACACCGACCCGGTCACGCGAAGGTTACGCGGGCGCGGCAAAATGTTCGGCAACTGGCGGCTGAAATTGCGCTATGAATGCTAAAGTCATGACCGCACGCCTTGGATTTGGATGCGTAAAACGGCACAGTAGTCCCGACCTTGCCAACGAAGACCTGAATTGATCGGAACGATTTGATGCGTTTGACCTTCCACACCCTGATGACATCGGCAGCCTTCATTGCCCTGACAAATCTGGCCATGGCGGCATGCCCGACAGGGGGCAATCGCGTTGATGTAACCCCGTCTGACGATTTGCGCGGCGCGCTCCTTGGTCTGCAGTCTGGTGGCACGCTTGCCTTGGCACCGGGGGATTACGGTGTATTGCAATTGTCGGGTTTGACGGCGGCGCAGGTGATCACGCTGTGTTCAGCCAAAACGGATCAGCCGGCGGTCATATCTGGCATGAACCTGATCGAGGTGTCGAACATGGCCTTTGACGGGATCGTATTCGACTACACGTTCAAGGCCGGTGACAGCATCGCAGGCACGCTTCCCTTCAGGGTAACCGGCGGGCGGAATATCCGTTTTTCTAACGTTCTGCTTGATGGCGATAATGCTTCTGGCTTTCGGCCGTTTGAAAACGGCTTTCCCACCGCGCATGCCCTGACGGTTCAGGGCACGAATGGGGTCGTGTTTGAAAACTCTGAGGTGCGCGGCTGGTTCAAGGGGATTGATTTTCGCAACCTCGACAACCTGACCATTCGTGGAAACAATATCCATTCGATGCGGTCCGACGGACTGAACGGTGTCGGCATCCAGAATGTGCTGATCGAGGGCAACCATTTTCACGATTTCACCCGGTCGCTTGAGACGGGCGACCATGCGGACATGATTCAGATCTGGCGGCGCCTGACCAATCGCGCCACACGCGACGTGGTAATTCGTGGAAACATTCTTAATTCAGGGCAGGGATTGTATACACAATCAATCTATTTCGGCAGCAGCGGTGCCGATCGCAGCGGCAAAGACCGATCGCTTTGGTATCAAGACATTACCATCGAAAATAACGTGATCATCAACGCCCATCTGCATGGCATCACCGTCACTGATGTCGATGGGCTGGCAATCCGCAACAATACCATCCTGCGCAGTCAGGCCTCGAAGCGCGCGGGGGAAAAGCCGGTCGTGACCGTGCCGCGCATCAATGTCACCGGCAATGCGCGGCGCGTAACGATCACCGGCAACATCACCAGCGGAATTGCCGGATACAAAAAACAGTCCGACTGGACCGTCAAGAACAACTATATCGTCCAGGATACCGCACCATTTTCACCTGGCTATTATCTGGCTAATTTTGTCGCCCCACCTTATGAAACGCCCACAGATCCCGTTTATTTTCAGTATCTTCCCGGTGGCCCACTGGATGGCAAAGGATTGGGATCATCTTTGCTGCAGTTTCAGAAAAACCCGCCTCGCGTCACCCCGCTGATCCGGGCGACCCCTTTGAAAGGCGCCGGATCGTATCAGTTCGACGGAAGATACAGCGCCGGCCCCTCGGGGATGCTGGACCAGCTTGGCGCAAGCTTCGACTGGCGCTTCAGCGATGGTGCATCGGCTGCGGGGGCGGTTGTAACCCACAGTTTCGCCACCCCTGGCCCGCATGGCGTAGAGTTGGTCGTGACACTCTCAACCGGACAAAGCTATAAAACCGTGCTGCGAATGACGCCCTGACAGCGGCTTTTCGCTCACACACTGTTGCAAACCGTTGAATCGGATATTGAATTTATCGCCCGTATGATGATCCTGTGCTTGGGCATGTGATTGGGTCAGGGCGCACCGAGGATAGTAATGAGCGGATCGGTACTGGGCGTCGTGATCGTCAGCTATAACACTGGCGAAGTGCTGCTGGATTGTCTGGCCAGCCTGCTGGCGGCCCGTGACCCGGATTTACGCATCGTGGTTGTGGATAACGACTCGACCGATGATACGGTGTCGATCCTGCGCGATTGGGCCAGCGGCAAACGCGGCTATGTCGTGCCCGAAGATTGTCCGTTTGAAATGGCCCCGGTTCCTGCATCCCCGCTGTTGCATGAAGGCAAGCCCGGCATGGCCGCGGGACAGCAGGCCGACATCACGCTGCTTCATGCTGGTAGAAATGCGGGTTTTGCCGCTGGTGTAAATTTGGGCCTGGCCCACCTGAAGAAGCAGTCTGAAATTGGCGATTTCTGGATTCTCAATCCAGATTGCATCGTTCCGCCACAAGCCCTGGCCGCGCTGAAATCCCGCCTGTCTGACAAAACGCCCTATGGTCTGATGGGTGGGCGTGTTCTGTATCTGGATACGCCCGATATCATCCAGATTGACGGCGGCACCGTGAACATGAAAACCGGCGTTACCGGCAATATCAATCTGGGTGCCAGCCATGTGGCAACACCACCGCCGGACCCGCAGCGCATGGATTTCATAATGGGTGCCAACATGGTTGCGTCACGGGCATTCTATGAAACCGTGGGGCCGATGAAGGAAGACTATTTTCTATATTACGAAGAGGTTGACTGGGCGATGCGCCGGGGCAATCTGCCGCTTGAATACTGTGGCGGATTGGTCCTCTATCATCGTGCCGGCAGTTCGATCGGCTCGCCGCATCTTTCCCGCATCGCTTCGCCGTTTTCGCTGTATTTCAAACATCGTGCCCGAATGATGTTTCTGCGCCGTTTCAACCCCGTGGCTGCGCCCGTCGGCTATGCCTATGGTATTGCCAAAAGCGTTCAGTATCTGTTGCGCGGCTATACGAATGAAGCCTGGGCGATGCTGTGCGCGATAAATGGGTTACGCCCGCCTCGCGCCGTGGCGGCACGACTGTCTCCAGCAGCTGCACAAGTCGCATTCGGATCTGGCCAGCCACCGGCAGCCCGACCACAACAAGGCCATTCGGCATGACTGATCTTGCCAGCTTTCCCGCCCGCGGCCTGCGCGGCCCTGCACAACCCTCTGCCCCGGCATCGCAGCGCGTTTTGCCAGTCAAGGCTGTCAGCCAGCATATATGGCTGATCTGGGCGCTGTATATCAGTCTGCTGATCCCGATCTATTTCAACCTGGGCCAGTTCACGATACCCGCCTATCGGATTCCGGCAACCGTCATGATGGTGCCGGCGATGCTGTTGTGGGTCACAGGAAAGCTGGGTCAGCGCAGTATCATGGATCTGCTGATCCTGGTGTTCTGTCTGTGGATGTCCGTCGCACTGGCCTATAATCATCCGTTGTCGCGGGTCTATGAGAATATCGGGTTCACGATCATCGAAACGGCAGGGGCTTATTTCATCGGCCGCATGGCCGTGCGCAACGCGCGCGGTTTCATGGTATTCGTAAAACTGCATTTTCTGTCGCTGGTGATCCTGCTGCCCTTCGCAATGATCGAAACCCAAACCGGCGACCCGATGATCATCGATATGATCATGCCTTTTTTCCAGACTCATCCCGTTATCACATATGAAACGCGTTTGGGCCTGGAACGCGCGCAGGTCGTGTTTCAACATCCGATCGTTTATGGCGTCTATGCGGCGGCGGCCTTCGGGACGATTGTCTATTCGCTCAGCTTTGTGTCGTCAGGCTTTACAACGTTCTTTCGCGCGGCGGTGGTTATCGTATCGACCATTTGTTCGGTGTCTTCTGGCGCTGTTATGGCGCTGATGGCGCAATTCACCTTTACGGCCTATGATGTGGCGCTGCGCAAGATTTCGCGTCGCTGGACGATCTTTGTCGTAATGGCGATCATCATGTATGTCACCATCGACACTCTTTCCAACCGCACGCCCTTTCACGTTCTGATTTCCTATCTGACACTGAACAGTTCAACCGGATATAACCGCATCCGGATTTTCGAATTCGGCATGGACAGCGTCATGCGCTATCCGGTTTTCGGGCTGGGTTTCCGTGACTGGGTCAGAGAGCGCTGGATGTCGTCCAGTGTCGACAATTTCTGGCTGCTTCTGGCCATGCGCTATGGAATCCCGGGATTTCTGACATTGGCGGGGATGGTCGGTATTCTGGTTTTTCGTCTGACCCACGCCAAGATCGACGATCCGCTTAGCCGAGCGATGCGGCGGGGCGTTCTGGTGTCATTGGGCGGGATTATCCTGTCAGCCTCGACCGTTCATCTGTGGGGGCCGATCTATGTCTGGTTCATGTTCTATCTAGGCGCAGTCATGTGGCTGCTGGACCCGCAGGCAACTGCCGCACCGCCTGATACCAAACAGGCCCCAACCCCGCAAACCAAAGTAGCGGTTCCAGATGTTTCAGGTGTGGTTCTGACCCCCTATTCGCGTTTCGCCATACGCAAAGGCCGCAATACGCCGACAAGACGCTAAAGCAATTGGGCCACCCCGTAAGAGATGGCCCGATGCCTTTTGCGTGGGCTGTTCTGCTTATGCAATCAGAGTGTCAAACAGGGCTGTATGCGGCACATCATCATCTGCGATGAAGTTGTCGATATTTGCATCAATGCTGCTGCGCCAGCTGTGGCCCAGTGACAATCCCCATTTCTGGACGCCAATCGTGGTTCCCTGTGCGCCCTCCAGAACGGACAGATCACCATCGATCATCATCGCCAGCGTGGAAGAGTCGCTGTCATAGATGATCTGCGCATTGTGCCATTCGGTATCGTCAAAGCTGGCCTCGTCACTGACAAGGCTGAAGGTGCCCTGATCTGTGGTCAGGTCGAAATGCAGATAACCGCTCTTGTCGATATAGCTCTGCAAGACGTTGTTCAGATGCATGACGTTGCCACCATGAGCAGCATCTGTCCGCTGCAGATCGAATGACATGAAAAAGCTGTCAGCCTTATGCAGCGGAATTTCACCACGTTCGAACTTGACGCTGTTGTTCCCGCTCAGATGATAGGCCTTGCCATCGTCACCATCCACATATTCAGGCTGCTTCATGTCCTTTCTGAACTTGATGGACGAATCGGCATCGTCATCCAGATTGCCTTCGAAGCGCAGGATATGATCGAAGTCGACATTGTATGTCGCCGGGTCATAGCTTGCGGTCGTCGTAACCGGGATGCTGGGGGCCGGTGTGGGGCCTTGCGTCGTGCTTGGCGGCACAACCGGATCCTGAACAGGCGGGGTGTCGTCCACGGCCGGGGCATCTTCAACAGGCGGGATGCTGTCGGGTTGCGATGGCTGTTCATTTGTCGCTTCATTCGTCGGCGCTGTTGGCTCCGGCGTATCGGTTGGCGATGGCAAGACTGGATCGACGGTTGTGGATCCACCTGTGCTGCCACCCGATCCACCAGTGGTCGGCGGAGGCGTCACAGTTGACCCCGTGCTAGTGGTCAGCCCGTCAGATGACATCGACGCGCCAAGAACCCCATAGATCGCGCTTACGGGTATAATTGACAGATCAATGCTGCCTGTAAGCGAGCCATCAATATCGGTGATGACCTTGTTGATATAGGACGGCGAGGACGGGTTAGAGTAATCCAGATACAGGTTGTTGCCTGTCGTATCCTGAGCCCCGTTGATCATGAACTTGCTGCCGACGTTATCAACGACCGACGCATTATGCACGTTCGTGATGATATACTGCGGGCTGCGGCTTACTGGGGCCGCTGAAGGATCTTTTTGCAGTGTCGCGCTCTGATCCCACAGCACGGTGTTGTTATACACATTCAGCCCATCGACATCGGAAATCGAAATGCCGTGCGGCGTTCCGTTATAGATCACATTGTCATAGACCTGAACATTCGTGAAATAGCCGCCATAGGCACCCTTCCCGAAATCAGTGTTGTTCATGTAAATGGCCTGGGATGCCGCACCACCATTCGATTCCAGAACGTTGCCGCTGATGACCACATTCTGCGTCAGCTGGTTCACGTTCGTGCCCCAGATCTGGATCATGTCTGTGTGGTTTACGGTCTGAACCGACCCGTAAAAATCGTGCATGTAGTTGTTCGAGATCACGGCATTCTGAATACCGCCACCGCGCAGACCATCGCCCTGGATGCCGCTGATATCGTTATTCGTAAAGGTCAGGCCGGTGATGTCTTTCAGCGTCAGCCCATGATAGTAATTGGTCATGGTGTTGTGTGAAAACACGATGTCGGACGAGGCTGTGAAAGTTGCGCCCTGTGCGCCTTTTGTCGCTGACCCGCTGGTGCCCGTCAGATAGCCGTTTGCAACGCTCGACATCACGTTGTCGACGAATTCGATGTGGTTGCTCAGCAGAACCTTGATGTCGGTAACATTGCTTGCCGCCACGTTCAGGCCTGAACTGTCAAAGTTCAGCCCCGTAAATGTCACATAGGACGAACTGCGCAAATCCACCGTCTGCATCGTTGGGGGATTGTTCACATCCAGCGGCTCGATCAGGATCGGCGCGTTGGCGCCGCCAACCCCCTTGCCAAACATGCTATATGGGCCGCCGTTCCCGTCGAGTTGTATCGTTCCACCGCCATTCGCGGTCAACTGCGCGAGTGCCTGGTTCAGCTCAGCTGTATTCGTCACCGTGATCGTAGCGTTCCCATGCGCTGCGTAGGCAGTGTAAAGAGTGGCCATATGCATCCCTCATCTGGTCTCAGGTTTCCTGACCTTGCGCAAAATCCGTCACGCGCCTTGCCAGCACCGAAAATCGGCTCCACGCCAACTAAGCGTGCGAAAGTGATCATTAAGGGGCGAAATATGGCCACATTGGTGGCGGTCCCCGGGCATTTTAACGAAGCGCGAGAATCCGCCGTCCCCAAAACAGCAACGTCCCGCTTCGCCGGATCCTGATACTCGATAGATTCGGAACCCAAATTCTGACTACACGGGTGATTATCGAATTACTGTAAACAATTCATGGAACTGCCGATCCGGGCAGAAACGTGCATTTCCTGCGCGAAATACCGCATATCTTGTTGCAACCAAGTAGAAATGTCACCCGGTCTGCAAAGTAGAAATGTCCCACCTGGGCACAGAGGGGAGCAAAGCCTGACAGGGCGGAGACCTCAGATATCGCAGCCCTGGCCGGCTTTGCGGGCCT
>NZ_JBSRVX010000012.1:0-11273 GCF_055134745.1 Actibacterium sp. | reverse complement strand
AATTGCCTCAGATTTTTTACCGAAACCCAGATCATTCAACCCGAACCCCGACCCGCCAGCACATCCCTGCGCCGCCGGTGAGGGGCTATTTACGGACACACATCACGACTCGCAAGAGGTTTTTTCGGGAAATATTGCAGTTTTTTGAAAATCAGAATTTTATCGTTTATTTTCAGTGCCTTGGAAAATGGCGTCTGGCACATTTTCTTTGATCGGACGTTTTGGCGCATTACCGCGAACCTGCAAACAACCCTGGCATCCCGCGGCCGGAGTTGCAGCGCATGTCACAGCACCGCCCTGTTGCCCAGCAATGTATCGACCAGGAGATCAGCCTGTGCGTTGAACATTCCCAGGCCGGGCATGGTCGGGCATCCCAGTGCCCGCGCAGCCTGCAGCATGGGCGTGATTTCGGGTTTGGTGATCGCATCTGCCACGAACTGGCCGGCACGCAGCCGGTCGGCCAGAATCGGCAGAGGATCACCCGCGCGCATGCCGACGGGCGTTGCGTTGCAGATCAGGTCATGGCCGGTGGGATCGGCGCTGCCTGTGCCCACGCGGCCGGGAAAGACGCGATCCAGCCGTGCCACAATCGCATCGCGGCGCGCGGTGTCGGCCTCATGTATCGACAGATGGCTTGCGCCGCGCTGCAATATCTCGAACGCAATGGCCGATCCGGCGCCGCCAGCCCCGACCAGCAGCGCCCGCTTGCCCGCCACGTCAAAGCCCAGCGCGGCGATCCCGTCCAGGCATCCCTGCCCATCGGTATTATCACCCACCCATTTACCATCGTCGCGGCGATACATGACGTTGACCGAACCGGCGAATTGCGCCCGTTTAGATGGCAGATCGCACAGCGCCAGCGCCGCCGATTTATGCGGCACGGTGATGACGATGCCGTCCAGGTTCTGAACATGGCGCAGCGCGCGCATGACAGCCGCCAGATCATCAGGCGCCACATGCATGGGCACCACAAGCGCGTTCACGCCGCGCCGCATCAGGTTTTCTGACAGGCTGGTGGGCGATTTAACCTGCGCGATCGGGTCGCCCAGAATGGGGAACAGTCGGGTTTCGCCATCAAGCCGCAGGTCCATATCAAATCCTTTCCGGGCGGGTCATCCGCCTGCCTTGGTGAATGCCGCCCGGCCCATGCGTGCGGCCCAATGCGCCAGCGTGATTTCTATTCCTTCAGTGACGCCCGTCACCGGCAGGGCATCGAACCATGCGGCATGGTCACCACCGGCCAGCCGGTCGGGCATGCGGAACGGCGCGCCTGTGATGGTGATATTGTCGGCGCGACTTTGCATTCGCAACTGATCGACGAAACCGGCGACCGATCCGTATTCACCGCCCATGTCGATAACCTGCACCCCATCAACCGGGGCGGCAATGGCGGCGGCCATTGCGGCGGCCACGTCGCACACATGAACAAACCCCACATTGCCGGAAAACCCGATCTGCGCGGGCTGGCCCGTGGCCGCGGCGCGCAAGGCAATGCTGGGCCCCGCCGCCAGGCCCGAACTTTCGCCGGGGCCGTAAACGATATAGGGGCGAAACCCGACGCTGCGCAGGCCGTGATCCCTGGCGGCGACGCGGGCAAAGCCTTCGAGCGCCAGTTTCAGCGCCCCGTAATGTGACATCGGCGCCGGGTTCACGGGATCATCGGGGCCGTAAACCGCGCCGGTGCTGGCATAGACCAGTCGCCCAATCCCCTGCCGGATTGCCGAGGCGATGATATACTGACTGGCGGTCAGGTTGATCGCGATCGCCCGAATGGGATCGGCGGCACAATCCACCGTCATCAGCCCGGCCAGATGCACCACCGCATCACAGCCCGCAATGGCGGCATCGACTGCATCCAGATCGCGAATATCGCCCTGCCGTATCTCGACCTTGCCCGACAGCCCATCCTGAACAAAGTCCAGATTACCCGGCTGGGGCGCCAGATCCAGCACCCGCACCTGGTGCCCCTGCCCGATCAGCGCCAGGCTAACCCAGGCCCCCAGAAAGCCGGTGCCGCCGGTGATCAGAACCCGGCTCATCCCTCAACCCCGCAGGCCGTGCGCGCGGCGATATAGCCAAACACGATCCCCGGCCCCAGCGTGATGCCCGGCCCCGGATAGACCCCGCCCATGATCGACGCCATATCGGCACCGCAGGCATACAGCCCCGCAATCGGCGTGCCGTCGCGGCGCAGCACCCGTGCGTGGTCATCGGTGACCAACCCGTTGGCCGCCCCGATCTCGCCCGGCCACAGCCGCAACGCGAAATAGGGGCCCGCCCCCACCGGGCCCAATGTCGGGTTCGGCCCGTGCGTCGGGTCGCCATTCGCGGTCTGATATACGGTGCTGCCGCGCCCGAAATCGGTATCGACGCCGGTCTTGGCAAAGCCGTTCATCCGTTCGGCGGTTTCGGCCAGGGCGGCGGCGTCGATCTCCAGCTTTGCGGCCAGATCTGCCAGCGTGTCGCCCCGCGTCAGGTATCCGTCGTCCAGAAACGGCTGCATGTTCCTGGTGCCGGGCCGCACCATGCCCATGCCGTATTTACGTACCGTATCTGCATTGCCGATCATGAACGCCGGGATTGTGTCGCCGTCCTTGTTCCGGGCATACATCGTGCTGGCGAAATCGTGATACGACCAGCTTTCATTCACGAACCGCCGCCCGTGCCTGTTGACGGTGAACATGCCCGGCTTGCTGCGATCCAGCACGAAATGCGGGAAGGATGCCGTGCTGCCATCGGGCCGCTTGCGGTTCGATACCGGCGCCCAGAACACCGGCTGGGCATAGGTGTCGGCGTAATGGGCGCCCATCTCCAGCACCAGATCATGTAATTCGCCGGTGCTGCCGGGGGCCGACGGGCTGGCATCGGGCAAGGGGCTGGGCAGCATCTGCGCGCGGCGTGTGGGGTGTTTCGCAAAACCGCCACTGGCCAGAATGACGCCATAGCGCGCAATCACCCGCCGCACCTGCCCGCCCTGCTGTATCGTCAGGGCATAGCCATGCCCGGCCTGTTCCAGGGTGGTCACTTGGGTCCGGGTCACAACCCTGACACCCAGCTTGCGCGCAGACAGCAACAGCCGCGCGATCAGCGCATTGCCCATCACCAGCCGCGTGCCCCGCCCATGGCGCAGCCTTTGCACGTAGTAACTGCCGACCAGCCGCAACGAATGTGCCAGCGAGCGCAGCGATTTTCCCATCTTTAGCAGATGCGGAATATCGTCGCGGTCGATCATCATCCCGCCCAGAATGGTAAATTCCGGGATCGGCGGACGCACCAGCGCCAGGTCGCGCCCCAATACACTGGCATCAAACGGCTCTGACTCCAAGGCGCGGCCGCAGGAGGTCGATCCTTCAAGCTCATACAGATAATCGGGGTGAAACGGCCGTGCCCGCAGGTGTAGGTCGGTGGCGTCTTCCAGGCGGTCGACAGCCGCCGGGCCATTGGCCACAAAAGCCTCGCGCAAGGCGCGGGGGGCGCGGTTGCCAACGGCGCGATCAAGAAAGCCCAGCACCTTTTCAGGACTGTCTTCGCCACCAACGCTGTCCTTGTGGCGCGTATTGGGAATCCAGATCGTGCCGGCGGAAAACGCCGATGTGCCGCCCAGATATTCCGTGCGCTCCACCAGCAATACCTGCCGCCCCTCCAGCGCGGCGAAAACCGCGGCCGACAGGCCCGCGGCACCGCCACCCAGAACGACGATATCGAATTCGGCACCCTCTTCAACAAAAGGCACGCCCGATAAGGTTTCCGCCATGACACCCCACAATGGCCCATCGCCCGCCAAAGTGCAGGCGTCGATACCTTAACCACTATGGAATGTCTTTCAAGTTTAAAAAATCCTTCCATTTATGTGTCGAATTGCTAGGCTGGCCCGGAATAGTCTTTCTGGGGGAATGCCATGGGCGACCTGCGTATCGCGGTCATCGGGGCGGGTGTAATCGGGCGCACGCATATCGAAACCATCCGCCAGACATCCGGATTTGCGCTCGCGGGAATTGTCGAACCGTCTGACCAAGGGGCGCGGCTGGCGCGGGAACTGGGCTGCCAGAATTTCGCGGGTCTTGAGGAGGTGATCGCCGATCGCCCGGACGGGGCTATACTGGCCACACCGAACGCACTGCATGTGCCGATGGGGATCGACCTGCTGGCAGCGGGCATTCCTGTCTTGATCGAAAAGCCAATTGCCGAAACCACTGCAGCGGCCCAGCGCCTGCTGGACGAAGGCGGCAAAAGCGGAACACCGGCGCTGGTCGGGCATCATCGCCGCCATAACCCCATCATCAAGGCCGCGAAGGCCCGGATCGAGGCGGGCGATTTCGGCACGTTGGTCATGGCCAATGTCAGTTCTTCGCTGATGAAACCCAACAGCTATTTCGATCTTGCCTGGCGGCGCGAACCCGGCAATGGCGGGCCACTGCTGATCAACATGATCCACGAGGTCGATCTGCTGCGCCATTTCTTTGGCGACATCAGCGCGGTCATGGCTGTTGCATCCAGTGCCCGGCGCGATCTGCCGGTCGAGGATACAGCGGCGGTGCTGCTGGAACAGGCCTCGGGCGGGCTTGTGGCGGCGGCGTTGTCCGATGCGGCCAACGGGCCCTGGGCGTGGGATCTGACCTCGGGTGAAAATCCGGGCCGATTTCCCGCGCATCCCGTCAGCTCGCACAGTTTCAGCGGCACCAGGGCGGGCTTCAGCCTGCCTGACCTGACATGGTGGCAGCACAAGGGAACGCCCGACTGGACCCGGCCGATGACGCGCAGCAAGCTGCGCCACGGGCATCAGAACACCTATAACGAACAGTTGCGGCATTTCGGTCAGGTCATCCGGGGCAAGGCCGATCCGATGGTGACGCTGCGCGACGGAATTGAAAACCTGCGCGTGATCGAAGCCATGAAGCAATCGGCGGCCAGCGGTGCCCGTGTCATGCTGGACGGGGCGCGCTGATGTCGGGTGTGATGCAGCGCACGCTGGGCATTCTTGAACGTCTGTCGCAGGATCCCGACGGGCTGCAGGTCAGCACGATCGCGCAGGATCTGAACATGCCCGCCAGCGCTGCGCACCGGTTGCTGAAAGACCTGTCGCAGATGGGCTATGTGCGGCAGGTTCGCGCGCAGGGTGATTATGCCCTGACGATCAAACTGGCCGCGCTGGGGTTGTCCTTTCTGGGCAAGACAGGTGTCACGGATATCGCCCAACCCATCCTGGACCGGCTGGCCCGCCAGTCGCGCGAACTGGTGAGGCTGAGCGTGCTTGATGGCCGTTCGCTTGTCTGGGTGGCGGTGGCGCAGGGGGCAACATCGGGTTTGCGGTATGATCCGGGCCGCGAACAGGGGGTCGTGGTGCATCTGGCCTCCAGCGCGGGCGGACGCGCCTTGCTGGCCACCCTGTCTGACGAACGGGCGCTTGAGATGATTTCGGATCAGGGCTTGCAGTCGCAGGTGCCTGTCGGGCCGAAAGCCCCGACAAGGATGACCGAGGTTCTGGCCCTGCTTCAGGAAACGCGCGACCGCGGGTATTCCATCGCGATCGACAGCTATATTGACGGAATGGCTGCGATGGCGATGCCGGTTCGTGGGCCGGGCAGCGCCGCCGCCATTGGCTGCCTGTCGATCGCCGGGCCAGCCGTGCGGGTCACGCCCGAGCGGATGCAGGAACTGGCACCGGCCCTGCGCGAGGCCGCCGACGAGATCGGACAGGCCTCCGCGGCCTCTTCGTTTTTCAGGCATCTGCAAAGTACCTCTGCCGAAGGGAGAGGCTGAAAGTTGTCCGCCCCATCAACATATCATGGCGCTGAAGAATGCGATCTGCTGGTCGTCGGGTCGGGGGCGGCCGGGCTGGCGGCCGCGATAACGGCGGCCCATCACGGGCTAAGGGTCATCGTGGCCGAAAAGACCGCCTATCTGGGGGGAACCAGCGCCTGGTCAGGCGGCTGGCTTTGGATCCCGCGCAACCCGCTGGCCGTCGAGGCCGGCATTGACGAGCCCGCGTCCGCGCCGCACCGCTATCTGCAAAGCGAGCTGGGAAATCGGGCCGCAGACCCCCGACTGGAGGTCTTTCTGGAAAACGGGCCACAGATGGTGCGGTTCTTTCGTGACCATACAGCTGTTGAATGGATCGACGGCAACCGGATACCGGATTTCCATGAAAGCCCCGGATATATCAAAGGCGGTCGATCGGTATCAGCCAAACCCTTTGACGCGCGCCAGCTTGGGCAGCTGATCGACAAGCTGCGCCCGCCGCTCGGGGTCATCAGCCTGTGGGGCATGGGAATCGCCAGCGGCGCGG
This sequence comes from Actibacterium sp., assembly GCF_055134745.1. Taxonomy (NCBI): domain Bacteria; kingdom Pseudomonadati; phylum Pseudomonadota; class Alphaproteobacteria; order Rhodobacterales; family Roseobacteraceae; genus Actibacterium; species Actibacterium sp. The sequence continues at coordinate 4,987 of NZ_JBSRVX010000012.1, read as the reverse complement.
AGATGGCGCATTTCTTCAATGCCACCCGGCGGCCCAAGTCGGCATTATATGTCACGGGGCGCCTGTTGCGGCACGTCCGCGATCTGGCGCTGCATGGGCGGTCGATGCGGTTGGTCAATGGCAATGCCCTTGTCGGCCGCCTGCTGAAATCGGCGCAGGATCTGCACGTGCGCCTGCTGACCGACGCGCCTGCCACCGGCTTGATCCGGCAAGACGGACAGGTCACAGGTGCCAGCGTCATGCATGCGGGAAAACCAGTGAACATCACGGCGCGGCGCGGTGTGGTGCTGGCCACGGGCGGCTTTCCACACGACCCCGCCCGCATTGCCGCCAGTTTCGGACATGCGCCCGATGGGAACGGGCATTTTTCAGCCGCGCCCAAAACCAATACCGGCGATGGCTTGCGCCTTGGCGAAATCGCGGGCGGGCTGGTGGACATGGATCTGGAACAACCCGGCGCCTGGGCGCCTGTATCGCTGGTGCCCGATGGGCGGGGCGGATTTCACCATTTCCCGCATCTGGTAGAGCGCGCCAAGCCCGGCATCATTGCCGTCGATGCATCCGGGCGGCGCTTTGTGAACGAAGCGGATTCCTATTATGATTTCATGCAGGCGCTGTTTGCGCGCAGTTGTCCCGATGAGCCCAGTCATGCCTGGCTGATCTGCGATCATCGCGCCCAGCGCAGATATGGGCTGGGATGGTCGAAACCGTTCCCGTTCCCCTTGGGCCGCGCGGTCCGCAGCGGGTACCTGAAGCGTGGGGCCTCGCTTGCCGAACTTGCCGTGGCCTGCGATCTGCCAGCGGACAGGCTTGCGGAAACGGTTGCCGCCTTCAATGCGTCGGCCAACTCTGGCGCAGATCCCGAATATCATCGTGGCGAAAGCGCCTATAACCGGGTGCAGGGCGATCCGGATCATGGTCCCAACCCCTGCCTTGGTCCGCTGACGCGCGGCCCGTTCTATGCGGTGCGTATCGTTCCGGGCAGTCTGGGCACATTCGCGGGTCTGAAAACCGATACTGCCGGGCGCGTGCTGGACGCCGGTGGCCAGCCGGTGCCTGGCCTGTTCGCGGCGGGCAATGACATGGCCTCGATCATGGGCGGGCACTATCCGTCGGGCGGGATCACGCTGGGGCCGGGGATGACCTTTGGCTATGTCATCGGTCGAACGCTGGCCGGCCATCCGCCCCAGCCCCGAGACACACCCGAAACAACAGGAGAAGCCCCATGACCTATTATGAAATCGCCACGCTGAAGACGGTGATCTTTGGCGCGGGCAAGGCGGCACCGGCGTTGCAGACCTGGCTGAACGGCCCAGATGCAAAGGGCACGCTGCTGGGGGCCTTCACGCCCGACATCGGAGATCTGAACGAAGTTCTGATCCTGCGCGGGTTTGACAGCCTGGATCAGATGATGGCCGAACGCGACCGCGCCCTGCTGTCGGACAATCCGATGGGCTGTGCCGAGCTTCTGGTCGATATGCGGTTCGACAGCTATAAACCCTTCGATTTTCTACCTGCCATTCAGCCCGGCGATTTTGGCCCGTTCTATGAATTCCGCACCTATACCGCACGGCTGAACGGCATCGCCCCGACGATGGATAAATGGCGCGATGCTGTGCCAAAACGGTTGGAGTATTCCCCGCTGACCATTGCCATGTACGGGCTGGATGGCGCGCCGCGCGTCACCCAGATATGGCCCTATCGCAGCCTGGCCGACCGCACCAGGGCGCGCGGAGAATCGGTGGCAGATGGCAACTGGCCGCCAAAAGGCGGGCCGGACTGGCTGACGCCGAACATGACGTCGACCATCGCCATGCCGATGGCCTTTTCACCACTGAAATGACTGGGGGCCGCAATGCCACATCCACTGTCGCTGTCGTTCCTGACAACATTCGATGTCGGCCCGCTGGATGCCATCGCGATCGCCGAACAGGCCGGTTATGACATGATCGGCCTGCGCCTGACCCCAGCCGGGGGTGAGGCCCCGTATCCGGTGATGACCGATCCGGCCTATCAACGCGCCACTATCGCGGCCTTGCGCGACAGCCCCGTCACAATGGCCGATGTCGAGATCGTGCGCCTGGGCCCGGACAGTGACATCGCCGGATTCGAGCCGTTCTGTGATCTGGCCGCACGATTGCAGGCGCGACATGTTCTGGTGGCTGGCGACGATGACGATCATGCCCGCATCACCGACAGCTTCGCGGCATTCTGCGATCTGGCTGCGCAGTATGATCTGACCGCCGATCTGGAATTCATGCCCTGGACCGGGGTTAAAACATTGGCACAGGCGCACAGGATCGTCGCCGACGCAGACAGGCCCAATGGCGGCGTGTTGATCGACGCCTTGCATTTCGACAGGTCCGGGTCCAGCATCGACGATATTCGATCCTTGCCGCCACGCCTGATCAACTATGCCCAGCTTTGCGATGGCCCCGCCATTTATGATCCGTCAGATGCCGGGCTGATACAGATCGCCCGGGCCGAGCGGATGCTGCCCGGCACCGGCGGTATCGACCTTGTGGCGATTGTATCTGCCCTGCCCGACGGCACGCCGATCAGTGTCGAGGTGCCACAGCACATGCTGGCCCGCACTGTGCCCCCGCTGGAGCGCGCCAGACGCGCCATCGCTGCCACGCGCGAGGTGCTGGCGCGGGCCGGCCGTTCATAATCTCGGGTCAGGCGGATCGTCTGCGCAAAAACAGACGGCGGCGGCGTGGTTTGTTCGCAGCCTGCGGCGCCGGGGTCGGGGTCGGGGTCGTCTCTGTCACAACACCGCGTCGTTGTGGCTGCGAGGGCGCGGCCGAGGCAAAAACAAACGTGTCCTGCGTGACAGACATTGTCATGCCCGCGCGCTCTATCAGCGGCTGAAGCGATTGCACCTCGGCCTTTTGGGCGGGCTTGAAGGTAAAGACGAACTCATCCGCGCCCTTTGCCTTTACGGCCGCCGCGATCCGCTCGCGTCGCTCGATCAGAATGCGCATGACGGCGGCCTCGAAGGTTTCACCGGTGCCGGCATCCGCGCCTTGGTCGATATCCGGCAAGATTCTGGCAAAGACCTTGAACAGGGCCTCATACAGATCGGCTCTGGCCGCCAACTGGGCCGGCGTTGCGCTGTCCTTGCGATGAGAGCGGGGCGCAAGGCCATGCCTTTCATGCGCCTTGAAGCGCGCCGGAACGATGACCATGCGCGGTTTGTTCGCCTGTGCTGCGCGGTGCGCATTCTCATGCGCCGCCCCTGCCCGGTTAGGGGCATGGTTGTGTTCTGCCAAAGGCATTCTGCCACTCGCCTGCTGCTGCTGCCCGCCATCGGATGCGGGACCTGCTTTTGATTATTTTTCAAAAAGTAATGTGGCTTTTTTGGGACGATGGCCAGCCCGAATTGGCTGCGTGGCAAGAATGGGCGGCCAATTGCCACCGATACAGCGATATCGCCGCGCAATCCGAATTTGTCACGCCACCGTGTCGGGGCTGTCGTATATCGCGCGATATCGCCATACTGTCGCGAAACGGCGGCCGATATAAAGGAGAATGAACATGAGCTGGGCAGGACGCGCATTGGAATTGCTGGCGCTGGGTTTTGTGCTGGCACTCGGCGTTCTGACATTGCTCGCGGTGATCCTGTTCATCATCGACCGCGCCCAGACCGGCGATGCGATCCGGCGCAATTATCCGGTGATCGGGCGGTTTCGGTATCTGTTTACCGAACTGGGTGAATTCTTTCGCCAGTATTTCTTTGCGATGGACCGCGAGGAAATGCCGTTCAACCGCGCCCAGCGCGACTGGGTGGCCCGTGCCGGCGAAGGCAAGGGCAACACCGTGGCCTTTGGTTCGACCCGCAACCTGAATATCGTGGGCACGCCCATCTTCGTGAACGCCGCTTTTCCGCCGATCGATGACCAGTTCGCGGCCACCGAACCGATGATGATCGGCCCGACCGCGCGCCAGCCTTATGTGGCCCCGTCGATCTTCAACATCTCGGGGATGAGCTATGGCGCGATTTCCAAACCTGCGGTGGAGGCCCTGAGCCGCGGCGCTGCACAGGCGGGGATCTGGCTGAATACCGGCGAAGGCGGGTTGTCGCCCTATCACCTGATGGGCGGGTGCGATATCGTGTTTCAGATTGGAACCGCCAAATACGGCGTGCGTGACGAGTTGGGCAACCTGTCCGACGAAAAGCTGCGGATGATCGCAGAACATGCCGAAGTGAAGATGTTCGAGATCAAGCTGGCGCAGGGTGCCAAGCCCGGCAAGGGGGGCATACTGCCCGGCGCAAAGGTCAATGACGAGATATCGCAAATCCGCGGTATCCCTGTGGGCAAGGACAGTATTTCACCCAATCGCCATATTGATGTCGATTGCTGGGGCGATCTGCTGGATCTGGTCAGCCGCATTCGGGCGGTGACGGGCAAGCCCGTGGGGTTCAAGACCGTGGTCGGGGGATCGGAGCCCTTTCATGACCTGTTTCGGCTGATCCGCGAACGCGGTTCTGACAGCGCGCCGGACTTCATCACCATCGACGGCGGCGAAGGTGGAACCGGCGCGGCCCCCATGCCCCTGCTGGATCTGGTCGGGATGCCCATACGCGAGGCGCTGCTGATGGTCTCGGATCTGCGCGATGTTTACGGCTTCAAGGATCGCATCCGGCTGATTGCCAGCGGCAAGCTGGTCAATCCAGGCGATGTGGCCTGGGCCATCGCGGCGGGGGCCGATTTCGTAACCTCGGCCCGCGGGTTCATGTTTTCACTGGGCTGCATTCAGGCGCTCAAGTGCAACCGCAACACCTGCCCCACCGGCATCACCACCCATGATCCACATCTGCAAAAGGGGCTGGTGGTCGAACGAAAGTACACCCGCGTGGCCCGCTATGCCAGATCGGTGATCGGCGAGGTCGAGATGATCGCCCATTCGGTCGGGGTGACAGAACCACGACAGTTGCGCCGTCGCCATGTGCGGCTGGTTCAGCCTGACGGGTCGTCGCGCCCGA
>NZ_JBSRVX010000011.1:0-9919 GCF_055134745.1 Actibacterium sp. | reverse complement strand
CATAGGTTTTCGTCCAGTTCGGATCCTAGCCCCTTCCGACTAAGCGTCTTCATGAAGGCGTTGCCCCCCTCTGACTTTAGACCAAGCGCTTTCGCCATGCCGCGCTTGTGAAAAACACGGCGACCATCCTCAAGAACATAACACTCAAGTTGTAACCCACCGATAGGCAGGATTCCTAAGTGCGTGGCAATCAACATTTCAGCGTCAGATGCCTTAGCCGACTGATTGACCATTGCGTCGACTACATCGCTGAATGATCCCTCAATTGGGTCGATATTTTCGGGCTTCTTAGCCATTGATCAAATCCTTGTAGGTCAGACGCTTATCAACCATGCGGTCAATCGTCATGTTGATGAAGTTCACAGTGCCAACGTGGGCTGTGTTGTGGCGGAATGAGAATTCGTTGATATAGCGGTGCAGGTGATCGTCGCTCATGTAGTGGTAAACACCGATGTAGCCGCGCTTAAGCAGCGACCAGAAGCTTTCGATGCCGTTTGTGTGGGCCATGTCGCGGACGTACTCGCCAGCGGAGTGACGAACCGTCTTGTGAGTGTAGCCCAAAGCACCAAGACCATTGTAGGCGCGGAACTCGTCAGTAACGACTGTGCCGCCTTCTGGGGCATTATCTTGCACGAAGCCAACCAGCGTGGCCGCATTGGTGCGCTTGATGGGTGTGGCACGAACTGCGCCGCTCTCGTCGCGCATACCTACAACGGCGGTCTTGCCAACTGCACCGCGACCCGCGTGAAGCTTCTTGTCAGCGCGTTTGTTCTTTTCTTTGCCGCCCACGTAGGTTTCATCAACCTGAACCTGACCGTCCATCTTGTCGTTGCCGTGGCTATTCATCCAAGTTTCGCGGATACGCTGGGCAAGAAACCATGCGGTTTTCTGCGTAACGCCCAATTCGCGGGCCATCTGAGTGCTAGGGATGCCCTTACGGGCGCTTGTTAGCATGTAGATGGCCAGCAACCACTTAAGCAGGGGCAAACGGCTTTCTGCCAGCACTGTACCAGTGCGAACGCTGAAATGCTTACGGCAAGATTTGCAGCGGTAAGCCATTGGCTTGTGATCTTTACACTCGGACACATCAACCGAACCACAGTGGCCGCATGAAGCTTCACCAGCCCAGCGACGTGTCTCAAAGAAATTCCGTGCAGCTTCCTCATTTGGGAATTTCTGGAAGAATTCGAATGTGCTAAGTGTATCAGTCATGGGCCTAATCTCTCTTGTTGAGATTAAACTAGCCAAAACAGCCGATGTGGTCAAGAGGTATTTGGCTAGTTATGTATATAGACCCCAAATCAAAAGATGCGGTTCTGAACCATCGGGCGTCGGCCCAAAGGACTATTTCACAGGTGCCGTGCGGGTTGATCCGTTGATCAGCGCGCCCGATCCGGCCCGTGTCGCCGCCGCAAGTGTCACGTTCGAACCTGGCGCGCGTACTGCCTGGCACACCCATCCGCTGGGGCAGACCCTGATCGTGACTGCGGGATGCGGCTGGGCCCAGCGTGACGGCGGGCCAATCGAAGAAATCCGCCCAGGTGATGTCATCTGGTTTGCGCCCGGTGAAAAACATTGGCACGGCGCCACCCGCACCACCGGCATGACCCATATCGCCATCCAGGAAAAGTTGAACGGCTCACCCGTCACCTGGATGGAACAGGTCACCGACGCCCAATACGGCTGATGTGGAACGTTTCCGGACCCCGATCTGCCAGTAATCCATTTGTCCCAATCACCTTGGAAAAATACTCCGGGGGGTGCGGGGGGCTGGCCCTCCGCATCGTCGGGCGCGCCCTTGCGCCGCGACAATCTTACAGGCGCTCCAGCAACGCCCGGGTCGGCCAGGCATCGGCGGGCAAGCCCAGCCGAACCTGTTCGGACTGAACCGCTTCTCGGGTCTTTTCGCCCAGAATTCCGTCCACACCGCCCACATCATGCCCGCGTGCAACCAGCTTTTGTTGCAAGGCCTTCATCTCGGCCCCGCTCAACCCCGGTTCGGGATTGCCCGCGTCAAAGACCGGTGCGCCCGAAAGGCGGGTTGCAAAATAGGCGGCGGTGGTCACATAGACAAAACTTTGATTCCATTCGAAATAGACGTCGAAATTGGGATAGGCGATGAAAGCCGGCCCCTTTCGCCCCATCGGCAGCAGGATGCTGGCCGGCAGCCCGCCCGCCCCCAGTGATCCGGCGCGCGGCTTCACACCGGCCCGTGCCCAGTCGGCCACGCTTTGCTTGTGGTTCAGCCCTGTCTTGGACCAGTCCAGATCGGCGGGCAGGATCACCTCTTGCAGCCATGGCTCTCCGGCACGCCAGCCCAGATCATGCAGCAGCCGCGCCCCCGACATCAGCGCGTCCGGGGCAGATGTCTTCAGCCGCACATGGCCGTCGCCATCGCCATCCGTGCCGTTCTTCAGAATATCGCCAGGCAGCATCTGCACCATGCCGATCTCGCCCGCCCAGGCGCCGGTGGTGGTGGCCGGGTCGAAATCTCCACGCTCATACAATGTCAGGGCTGCGAAAATCTGCGGGCGAAACAGATCGGGGCGGCGGCAGTCATGCGCCAGCGTGATCAGGGCGTTCAGCGTGTTGAAATTTCCCTGCACCGCGCCGTAATCGGTTTCCAGCGCCCAGAAGGCCAGCAAGACCCCGCGCGAGACGCCGTAGTCGCGTTCGATCCTGTCAAACACCGCATCCCATTTTTGCGCGTTGCGCAGCCCGTTATCCATCCGATTCTGACTGATCACGCGGCGCGAAAAGGTCACGAAATCCAGCTGAAATACACCCTGCGCGCGATCGGCCTTGATAACGGAAGGGTCCAGTCGGGCCGTTTGCAAAAAGCGATCAACCGTGCTGCGGGAATGGCCCATGCTGACGGCCTGTTGCGCCAGTCCCGCCAGAAAGCCGTTGAACGACCCGCCACAGTCCTGCGCCTTGGCCGGCGCGGCGGCAAGCGCAAGCACCATGAAAATTCCTGTCCAACGCATACCTGCCTCCGCCCTGTTACATTGCACAGCATAGGGCGGCGCGAAGGGGGGGCAAGGGCCGCTTTGGCCGTCGGCGCTAGCCCCGTCCATGCGGTGCGGCCCAATCCAGCACCGGGTTGATGGGAATGATGCGATTGGGGTTAATCATGTCGTGGCTATAGTGGTAATGCCGCACGAAATGCGCGAAATGCACTGTCGCGGCCACCCCCTGCCATTGATACAGGTCGCGCGTATAGGCCCAAAGATTGGGATAATCGATAATTCGGCGCCGGTTGCATTTGAAATGCAGGTGATAGACCAGATCGAACCGCACCAGCGTGGTGAACAGGCGCCAGTCGGCCTCGGTCAACTTGTCGCCAAGCAAGAAGCGATTATCCGACAGGTGCTGCTCCAGCCAATCCAACGTATCGAACAAGGTGGATACGGCATCGTCATAAGGGGCCTGGGATGTGGCAAACCCTGCCTTGTAGACGCCGTTATTGACGGTATCATAAATGCGGGTGTTGAAACCCTCTATCTGGTCGCGCAACGCATCGGGCCAGAAATCCTGCATGTCGCCTGTCAGCCCGTCAAAGGCCGAATTGAACATGCGGATGATTTCAGAAGATTCATTCGATACGATCGTATTGCGCTGTTTATCCCACAATACCGGCACGGTGACGCGGCCTGAAACATCAGGTTTGGCGCGGGTATAGATATCGCGCAGAAAGGGCAGGCCGAACAACGTATCGCCGGTGGCACCGGGAAAATCCTCGGCAAAGGTCCAGCCATCCTCCAGCATGTCAGGATGCACGACCGAAACGCTGATATGACTTTCCAGACCTTTCAGCGCGCGAAAGATCATGGTGCGATGCGCCCAGGGGCAGGCATGTGACACAAACAGATGATAGCGCCCGCTTTCGGCGGCAAATCCACCCGCGCCGCTGGGCCCCGGCGTGCCATCGGCGGTGATCCAGTTGCGAAACCCCGCGGTCGAGCGGACGAATTTTCCGCCGCTGGCCTTGGTATCATACCAGGACGGATCCCATTGCCCGTTTACAAGCTGTCCCATCATGTCCTCCGATTGTCATGCCAACGACCTAGGACAGAGTGTTGTTCAGCGTAACCCGAAAATACGCGCAATAGCTCTGCAATGATGCACCGATGGAAAGAATTAACGGCGCTTGGGTAGGGTTTCCTTGACCCAAAACCGATTCGACCCCTTGCTTGGGATCAGAGGGGGGCACTGCCATGTCCGAATATCTGCCGCTGGAAGTCCGCGAAGGCATCGAAAAGGCTCGCCAAGCCGCGCTGCGCAAGAAAAACCGCCTGCGCGTGCATGCAGGCGATCAGGTATTTCCGGTGTTACGGTTCTGGTCGCGCGGTTTTGCACTGGATGCAGCCGATGCCCCGCATCTGCGCGGTCTGGTCGATATCTATGACGGATCGCGGCATCTGTATCAGGCGCTGATCGTTGCATCACTGGAAGAAAACGGCGAAATCAGTTTTGAATTCAAGCGCAGCACGCCCGCGCTGGACCGCGCACCGCTGGATTTCGTGCGCGATGACAAGGCGCCTGTTGCCTTGCTGCCATTTTTTGGCGGGCTGCACCTGCCCGGTCGCGCAAGGCGTCACTGAAGATCCTTGAACGCGGTTCTGATGCGATCAACCGCCTGTTCGACATGAACGCGCGGCATACCCAGATTGAACCGCATGAAGGTTTCACCGCCCGAACCGAAGCTGGCGCCGGGGCTGGCGGCGATCCGCGCGCATCTGGTCAGCCGGCGGTTCACCTCGGCGGCATCCATGCCGGTGCCGGCGAAATCCACCCAGGCCAGATAGGTGCTTTGCAGCGGCATGGATTTCAGCCCGGGAATATCTTTCATGCCTTGATCGAACAGCACCCGGTTCGCATCCAGATAGGGGATCAGTGCATCCAGCCAGGCGGCACCATCGCGGCTATAGGCGGCTGCGGTCATGTGAACGCCGAACATGTTCGGCGAAATGCCAAGCGCGGACAATGTCGCGCCAAAGCGGGTCCGCAGGGCGGGATCGGGGATGATTACTTGGCCGGTATGATTGCCGGCGATGTTGAAGGTTTTTGACGGCGCCGTCAGCATGACCAGCCGGTCGATGATCGAAGGGTCCGCCTTCGGCATCGGCAGGTGTTCATGGCCGGGCATCACAAGATCATGATGGATTTCATCCGATATCAGGATCAGGTCATGGCGTTTGCAGAACGCGCCCAGCGCGTGCAATTCCGCCCCGGTCCAGACCCTGCCGCCCGGATTGTGGGGCGAACACAGGATCACGGCCTTTTCGGTGCCGGTCATCTGTGCGTCATAGGCATCGAAATCCATTTCATACCGGTCATCGCGCAATACCAGCGGGCATTCCACCACGTGGCGTCCGCCCGCAGCAATGATCCGGGCAAAGGCATGATAGACCGGCGTGAACAGAATCACGCCATCGCCGGGTTGCGTAAAGGTTTGCAGGGTCAGCGCGACCCCGTTCACCACGCCATGCGTCGTAAATATCCACTCTGGCTGAACGGGCCAATCGTGCCTGTGCCGCATCCACCAGCAGATCGCGTCATGATAAGGCGTTTCGACCCCCAGATAGCCAAACACCCCGTGATCGGCCAGCGCGCGCACCGCATCCTTGATACAGGTGGGCGAGGCGAAATCCATATCCGCCACCCACATCGCCAGCCCGTCATCCGGCGATACACCGAAATTCTGCTCCATCTTGTCCCATTTTGCGGCCAGCGTGCCGCGGCGGTCGATGATGCGGTCGAAATCCATAAGGCCTCCTTGCATTTTGCACAGGCTAGCGCAGACGCGCGGCCGTGCAAGCCCCAACGCGGGCGTTGCGAATTGCGGTGGCTTGTCCTAAATGCGGGGCCATGACCATACGCCAGATCCTGATCCATCCCGACCCGCGCCTGAAAATGGTGGCAAAACCGGTTACGACCGTAACCGATGATCTGTGCGCACTGGCCGATGATATGCTGCAAACCATGTATGACGCGCCCGGCATCGGGCTGGCGGCGCCGCAGATCGGTGTCTTGCAGCGAGTGATCGTGATGGATTGCGTCAAGGATCCCGACCTGCCGCCACGCCCGATGGCCCTGTTCAACCCCGAAATCCTGTGGGCGTCGGATGACCTTAGCACCTATGACGAAGGCTGCCTGTCGATCCCCGAACAATATGCCGAGGTTGACCGCCCCGCCGAGGTGCGCGTGCGCTGGCTGGACCGCAATGGTGCGCAATGCGAAGAGCATTTTACCGGTCTCTGGGCCACCTGCGTGCAGCACGAGATCGACCATCTGAACGGCAAGCTGTTCATCGATTACCTCAAGCCGCTGAAACGCCAGATGATCACCCGCAAGATGGTCAAGCTGAAACGCGAACTGGCGCGCGGGTGACGGCGCGCCGCTGCATCCCCTGGCCCGACCGTCGGCTGCAGACGGCGGCGGCCCCGGTGGAGGCGATCACCGATGATATCCGCGGGGTCTGGACCGACATGATCGACACGATGGAGGCGATGCCCGGCTATGGTCTGGGCGCGCCGCAGATCGGGGTGATGCTGCGGCTGGCGGTGGTGGACTGTTCGGACGCGCGCGGACAGGCGGTGCGGATGGCGAACCCGCAGATTTTGCACGCCTCGGCCCAGTTGTGCGACCATGAAGAGGCCAGCCCCAACCTGCCGGGCGTTTCTGCCGTCATCGCGCGGCCCCGCGCGGTGACAGTGCGCTTTCTGAACGAAAACGGGGAGGTTGAAGACCGCGATTTCGTGCATCTGTGGGCCACCTCGGTGCAGCATCAGATCGACCATCTGAACGGGCGGATGTATTTCGACCATCTGTCGAAACTCAAACGCGACCGGCTGCTGAAACGGGCGCAAAAGCTGCGGGGGGCGTGATGCGGATCATCTTCATGGGAACGCCCGAATTTTCCGTGCCGGTATTGCAGGCGCTGGTCGATGCCGGGCATGACATCGCCTGCGTCTATTGCCAGCCGCCCCGACCCGCTGGCCGTGGCAAAAAGGACCGCCCCAGCCCGGTGCAGGACCGCGCGCAGGCGCTGGGCCTGCCGGTGCGCCATCCGGCCAGCCTGAAAGGTGCCGAGGCGCAGGCGGAATTTGCCGCATTGCGCGCCGATCTGGCGGTGGTGGTGGCCTATGGGCTGATCCTGCCGCAAGCCATTCTGGACGCGCCGCGCCGCGGTTGTCTGAACATCCACGCCTCGCTTTTGCCGCGCTGGCGGGGGGCGGCCCCGATCCATCGCGCGATCATGGCGGGGGATGCGCAAACCGGCATCTGCATCATGCAGATGGAGGCGGGGCTGGATACCGGGCCGGTGCTGCTGCGCCAGGCCACGCCGATTGGCGCCGAAGACACCACCGCCGATCTGCATGACCGGCTGTCGGCGATGGGGGCGGCGCTGATCGTGCAGGCGCTGGCGCGGCTGGACGATCTGGTGCCCGTGCCGCAAGCACAGGACGGCGTGACCTATGCCGCCAAGATCGACAAAGCCGAGGCGCGGGTGAATTGGACGCAGTCGGCCGAAACCGTCGATCGCCAGATCCGGGGCCTGTCGCCGTTTCCGGGGGCGTGGTGCGAGATCGGGGCCGAACGCGTGAAACTGCTGCGCTCGCGTCTGACAAAGGGCAAGGGTGCGCCAGGCCAGGTTCTGGGCGGGCTTGTGATTGCCTGTGGTTCGGGTGCGGTCGAGGTGTTGCAGGTGCAGCGCGAAGGCAAGCGTTCAGTACCGGCAGACGAATTTTTGCGCGGATTTGAAATGCCTGACTGTCTTGGCTGAGGTTGCGCCTGCGAGGGGCCAGCCCCTCGCGCTCCCCGGGGTATTGAGGCCAAGAATAAGCACAGGACCGGGCGTCATTCTGTCATCCGCGGATGTTACGGATTTTCAAATCCGATTTCTGCGTGCATAGTTTGCCAATGCAGATCGTGTTTCTTGTCATCATCGGGGCCGCTGCCGGGTTCATCGCGACCCGGATGATGAAGGTCGAGGCGAATATCATCGTGACAATTGCCATCGGCATCCTGGGGGCGCTGATCGGCGGATTGATCCTGCGGCTGTTGCTGGCCGTGATGGGGGCGGCGGCGGGCTTCATCGGGGCGATCATCGGCGCGATGGTGCTGATCTGGCTGTACCGCACCTATATCGCACGGCGATAGCTGCCTCAGCTTCGCGGCGGGCGGCTTTTGTAGACCGGCAGGCGCCAGCCGAAGGCCATGCTTCCGGCGCGAAGGGCCAGGGTAACGGCGGCGCAGATCAGCAGGGCGATATCGGGGGTAAGGCCCTGCCAGATGGCAATGGCGGCGGCCGATGCCCCGGCAAAGGCGGCGGTGACGTAAAGCTCGCCCTGTTTGAGGACCAGCGGCACTTCGTTGCACACGACATCGCGCATCAGCCCGCCGAAACAGCCCGTGGCCACGCCCATCATTACCAGCACCGGCGCGGGCTGGCCCAGATGGGCGGCGACACCGACCCCGGCGGGAACGGCCACGGCCAGCGCGCAGGCATCCAGCCACAGGATCGCGCGATAGCGGCTTTCCAGCAGATGGGCTGTGAAGAACACGACAAGGGCGGCGAAGGCGGCCAGATAGATGAATTCGGGCGCCGCGATCCAGAAGACCGGCGTGCGCCCCAGCACGAGGTCACGCAGTGTGCCGCCGCCCACCGCCGTCAGGCAGGCGATGAAGATGAAGCCGACGATATCAAGCTGCGCCCGGCTGGCCGTCAGTGCGCCGGTCAGGGCGAAGACAAAGACCGCCGCCAGATCAAGACCGCCGGTCAGCGTCATGCCCGCGCGGCCTTGAACGGTGCCATGCCCGCGCGGGCCAGTTCATCGGCGCGTTCGTTTTCGGGATGGCCGTTGTGGCCCCTGACCCATTTCCAGGTCACCTGATGGTCGGCCTGGGCCGCATCCAGACGCTGCCACAACTCGACATTCTTGACGGGTTTCTTGTCGGCGGTGCGCCAGCCGTTACGTTTCCAGCCGTGAATCCACTGGGTCACGCCGTTCTTCACATAGTTGCTGTCGGTCACGATGGTGATCGGCGTCGCCCGTTTCAGGCTTTCCAGCGCGGAAATTGCCGCCATCAGCTCCATCCGGTTGTTGGTGGTCTGCGCCTCTCCGCCTGACAGGGTGCGTTCCTTGATGACGACTGCGCCTTCCTTGGCCTGCAGCACCACGCCCCAGCCGCCGGGGCCGGGATTGCCGGAACAGGCGCCGTCGGTATAGGCGATCAGATCAGCCATGGGCAGGTTCGCGCAGCACGCGGGGCAGTTTGAATTCGACGTTTTCGGTGGCGGTTTCAACCAGTTCCACGGTGACGTCGTATCGGTCACGGAAGGCTGCGACGACCTCGTCGATCAGCACTTCGGGGGCGGATGCACCGGCGGTCAGGCCCAGCGCCGCGATCCCGTCCAGCGCGCGCCAGTCGATCTCGGACGCGCGCTGAACCAGTTGCGCATAGCTGCAGCCATTGGCGGATGCGACCTCGACCAGACGGCGGGAATTCGACGAATTGGGCGCGCCAATCACCAGCATGGCGTCCACGCGGGGGGCGATCGCCTTGACGGCGGCCTGCCGGTTGGTGGTGGCGTAACAGATGTCTTCCTTGTGCGGGCCGATGATGGCGGGAAAGCGCGCCCGCAATGCCGCGACGATACCGGCGGTATCATCGACCGACAGGGTGGTCTGGGTGATGAAGGCCAGCCGTTCAGGATCGCGCACGACCAATCCGGCCACATCATCGGCGGTTTCCACCAGCAGCACCTCGCCGGGCGGCAGTTGGCCCATGGTGCCGATGGTTTCGGGGTGCCCCGCATGGCCGATCATCACCATCTGCAACCCGTTTTCAAAATGGCGCTCGGCCTCGATATGCACCTTGCTGACCAGCGGGCAGGTGGCATCGACATAGA